>NZ_JAKJSN010000103.1:0-6389 GCF_050337005.1 Photobacterium japonica
ACCACAGGACCACAGGACCACAGGACCACAGGACCACAGGACCACAGGACCACAGGACCACAGGACCACAGGACCACAGGACCACAGGACCACATTATTCCCAATCCTTGATGATCGATCTCGAGGGTTGAACCATCTCTTATCTCAAGATATTAAAATTATGCATTTCACAAAGAAGCTTCTGATTAGCGCGATGGCGACGGCCATGCTCGCGGGTTGTACGGTGCCGGGATCGCACCTGACTACAGATAACAAAGCAGTGATCACCGAGAGTCAGGGTACTGATAATCAACAAAGTGAGTCGCAGCCGAACATTTCCGATCAAGTGAACATTTACCCGCTTACTGCCGGGCGAGTGAATCAGTTTAAGCCGCCGAAAGTGTTTTCACGTACCAACAGCGCGTTAGATGCAGAAATTGTGCGTTATCAATACCGCATTGGCCCTGGCGACATTCTCAATATCACTATTTGGGACCACCCCGAACTGACCATTCCGGCGGGCTCTTACCGCAGCTCAACAGAAGCGGGCAACTGGGTACATGCCGACGGCAGTATTTTCTACCCCTATATTGGCTTAGTGCATGTAGAAGGTAAAACCGTCACCCAAGTGCGTGCGGATATCGCTCGCCGCCTGGCGGCTTACATTGAAAGCCCGCAGGTAGACGTGAACGTGGCCTCGTTCCGCTCACAGAAAACGTATATTACTGGCGAAATTAAAAATCCCGGTCAGCAAGCTATCACCAACGTGCCATTGACCCTGTTGGATGCGATTAACAAAGCGGGCGGCTTGGCAGACGAAGCGGATTGGCGCAACGTGACCTTGACCCGCAACGGTAAAGAAGAAAACATTTCCTTGTATGCCCTAATGCAACGTGGTGATTTAACCCAAAACCGCCTACTGCGCCCTGGCGATATCGTTCACGTACCCCGTAACGATGCACAAAAAGTGTTTGTGATGGGCGAAGTGAACGACCCTAAACTGCTGAAAATTGACCGCGCGGGCATGAGCTTGACCGAAGCGCTGAGCAGCGTGGGCGGCATTAACCAATTGGCCGCCGATGCCACGGGTGTATTCGTGATCCGTAGCAACATGAATAAGACGGCATCACCACAAACAACCGCGATGGTGAGCTCACCCAAAGTGGATGAAAACGGCAAGCCGGTTGAAGATACATCCATCCCAATGGCTAACGTGTATCAGTTGAATATTCAAGATGCCTCTGCATTGGTTATCGGTACCGAGTTTGAATTACAGCCTTACGACATTGTGTACGTGACAGCCGCACCGATTGTCCGTTGGAACCGTGTGGTCGCACAGCTATTGCCAACCATCAGCGGCTTTAACGAACTCACCGAAGGCGTACTCCGCGTAAGGAATTGGTAATCACTGCGAAGCAGTGAAGTGTATCGAGTGGCGAGTTAGCGTGTTTCGAGATATAGCAATAGCTGAAATTCTGGCCCTGAGGTCCTATGGTCCTGAGGAAAGCGCGAGAGTCAAAGTAATGCAGAACAAGGATGGGTAATGCGGCTGCTAGGATTTGAAAAGCTTGAGGTATGGAAAAAGAGCTCAAGGCTTTCAGTTGATATCGTCAAGTCACTCCTAGATTGTAAAAATTATGCATTGCGCGACCAACTCACGCGAAGTTCTCTATCTGTACCTTCTAATATCTCAGAGGGGGAAGAAAGAGAAACAGCGAAAGAATCTGCTCGCTTCCTATATATCGCTAAAGGTTCTTGCGGGGAAATGATCACACAACTCTATATTGCGATTGAGTTAGGTTATCTCTCCAAGGAACAAGGCCTTCACTACATTAAAGAAGCCAAACATATTTCTGTTATGTTGGCGAAACTTATCAAAATAAGAAAAGGGATGGTTCGGTAGTCTCCGAGTATTTAAAAATACTTGACTACGAATCTCTGGAACTATTCTGCAGGACCACAGGACCACAGGACCACAGGACCACAGGACCACAGGACCACAGGACCACAGGACCACAGGACCATCTATTAAATTGGACATAATATGACCCCTTCACAAAACACACAACCTCGGCAGGACGCAGATGAAATCGATCTGGGTAAGCTGTTTGGCATCTTAATTGATAGCCGTTGGAGCATTATTGCGATCACCTTCGTGTTCGCGGTGGTCGGCATTGCCTATGCCTTGTTAGCGACGCCGGTGTATAACGCTGATGCACTGATCCAAGTGGAAGAAAAAAGCTCTGGCATGCCTGCCTTGGGTGACATGGGCGAGATGTTTGCGGGGGAGTCTTCTGCGACGACGGAAATCGAGATCATCAAATCGCGTATGATTTTGGGCGATACGGTCAACAAGTTGAACTTGACCACCGTGGTGTCGCCGAACTATTTACCCGTTATTGGGAAAGGCCTGGCACGTATTCAAGGTGAAACCCCGAACGTGGATGTTAGCCGTCTTGATATTCCTGAGTGGGCTGATGTACCAGTCTATACACTACAGGTTATTGATGGTGAGCAGGGTACCTTTGAGCTACTGGATGCTACCGAGCGCAAAGTGCTGTCTGGCAAAGTGGGTGAACTCGCGAAGCAAGACGAGTTCGAACTGTTCGTGACGCAAATGCACGCCAAAACCGGTGACAGCTTTACGGTTGCTAAACGTTCGCAACTGGATGCGATTCAGTGGTTACAAGCCAATTTATCGGTGAGTGAGCGCGGCAAACAAACCGGCATTTTGCAGCTTAGCTTTACCGGTGAAAACCGTGCAGAGATTGAAGCGATTCTGGACAGCATCAGCCAAGATTACTTCCTGCAAAACGTTGAGCGTAATTCTGCCGAAGCACAAAATAGCTTGGACTTTTTACGCAGCCATTTGCCTGATATTAAAGTGCAGCTGACAGTCGCTGAAGATTTGCTTAATGCCTTCCGTCAGGAAAATGAATCTATTGATTTGGGGCTAGAAGCAAAGTCTACGCTTGATGTGATGGTGACCATTGAATCACAACTTAATGAGTTGACCTTCAAAGAGAGTGAAATTTCCCAGCGTTTTACCAAATCGCACCCTGCTTATATTGCGCTATTAGATAAGCGCAAAACGTTATTGAGCGAGCGAGACCGCTTTAACAAGCAAGTACAGCAGTTGCCAAAAACGCAACGTGAAGTATTGCGCTTAACTCGCGATGTAGAGGTTAACCAGCAGATTTACGTCCAGCTGTTGAATAAAGTGCAAGAGCTGAGCATTGTTAAAGCCAGTACGGTGGGCAATGTACGTATTTTGGATGAAGCGCAGTCTTATACCCGTGCAGTTAAACCGAAAAAACCGTTGATTGTGGTATTAGCCACGTTACTCGGCGGTATGTTGGCGGTGGCGATGGCATTGCTGAAAGCGGCGTTTCACCGAGGGGTGGAAAACCCAGATGAGATTGAAGCGATTGGCTTGCCGGTATATGCCAGCATCCCCATGTCTGATTGGCAAATTGAGCTAGAGAAAAAGCAGGGCAAGAAAAAAGCACTATCAGTACAAGACACCTTGCTTGCGGTTTCTAACCCTGCGGATCTCTCTATCGAAGCATTGCGCAGCCTGCGTACCAGCTTGCACTTTGCGATGATGGAAGCCAAAAATAACATTTTGATGATCTCTGGCCCAAGTCCAGGTATTGGTAAATCATTCGTGTCTGCCAACATGGCAGCGGTGATAGCCAAAACAGGATCGCGTGTATTGGTGATTGATGCGGATATGCGAAAAGGGCGAATGGAAAAACAAATGGCGGTGACGCCAACGCCGGGACTGTCAACCTACCTTTCTGGCCAAACCAGCATTGAAAGCTTGATTAAGCAACCGGGCATTGAAGGGTTAGATTTTATTGGCCGTGGTGAAGTGCCACCGAACCCGTCTGAGTTGTTAATGCACCCGCGTTTTAAAGCGTTAATGGATTGGGCGGCAGAAAACTACGACATGGTGATTGTCGATACCCCGCCAATTTTGGCAGTAACGGATGCCGCCATTGTTGGGGCCCATGCGGGTACGTCTTTGCTAGTAGGGCGCTTTGGTCAAAATGCGGTGAAAGAAATTGAAATTACCAAGCAGCGTTTTGAACAAAACGGCATCGAGATTAAAGGCTTTATTCTGAATGCTGTCGTGCGTAAAGCAAGTACGTATTACGGTGGTAACTACGGTTACTACAATTACAGTTATGAGTCGAATAAATAAGTAGACTGATTAATAGTGTAATGAATAAAGGCGCTGAATTCATCGCCTTTATTGTAGCTGTACTTTGTTTTAATAATAGGACGTTTTCGCGACCTATTGGGACCCTTACTGGAAAGTAAGCAAAACCTAGGTCTCACATGGGGTGGCCTGCAACGGGCTGTCTCAAAATGAAGAAAAGTTGTCTCAGTACTGTTAGAGATACTGAGACGAAATGATGCGAAAAGTTCGCAAATCCTCAGAATCCATCCTCACAATCGTGAGTGAATTTAAGAATATTAAAAGAGAAACTGATGACTAAGAAAAAAATTCTTACGGTTTTTGGCACCCGTCCAGAAGCCATTAAAATGGCGCCTTTAGTACACGCACTTGCAGCTGATGAGAGATTTGAAGCTAAATGCTGTGTTACAGCTCAGCATCGTGAAATGCTTGACCAAGTTCTTGAGCTTTTTGAAATTACACCTGACTATGATTTGAATCTAATGCAAGCGGGACAAACATTAAATGATGTAACAGCGCGTATTTTGTTAGAACTCAAACCAGTGCTTCAAGAATTTAAACCGGATGTCGTATTAGTGCATGGTGATACTGCTACGACGTTCGCGGCAAGTCTTGCTGCATACTACGAGCAAATTGCTGTAGGTCATGTAGAAGCAGGTTTGCGTACAGGCAATATCTATTCCCCTTGGCCGGAAGAAGGGAATCGCAAGTTAACAGGCACGCTGGCTAAGTATCATTTTGCACCAACGGAAACGTCAAAGGCGAATCTGTTGGCCGAGAATTATGCCGCTGACGATATCTTCGTAACAGGTAATACGGTTATTGATGCGCTACTAATGGTGAAAGAGAAGATTGATTCAGACAGTGACTTGAATGCGACGTTAGCTGCACAATTTCCATTTTTAGATGAAAGCAAAAAGTTGATTTTGGTAACTGGTCATAGAAGAGAAAGCTTTGGTGGTGGTTTTGAACGCATTTGCCAAGCGTTGGCTGAGACCGCAAAAGCCCATCCTGATGTACAAGTGCTGTACCCGATGCACTTGAACCCAAATGTACGTGAGCCTGTTAATCGTCTTTTAGCCGATGTTGATAATGTATTCCTGATTGAGCCACAGCAGTATCTTCCATTCATTTATTTAATGAGTAAGGCCAATATCATTTTGACAGATTCAGGTGGCATTCAAGAGGAAGCCCCTTCATTAGGCAAGCCTGTATTAGTGATGCGAGACACCACTGAACGTCCTGAAGCCGTAAGTGCTGGGACAGTAAAGTTAGTAGGTACAGATACAAAAAATATTGTTGATAATCTAGACATGTTACTAACTAATCAAGAAGAATACGATGCAATGAGCTTTTCTCATAACCCATATGGTGATGGAAAATCGTGTGAAAAAATACTGAGCTTTTTATAAGTGTGCTAAAAATGGAAACAGTCAAAATATCAAAAGTTAAAGTAATAAGTTATGCTGTTTTAATTTTTATATTAAATGAATATTTATATTATTACCCGGTTATTTCTTACGGTGTTAATGTGTTAATATTCTTAACAATACTTTTAAAATTTTTAAATAAATCAGATGATCTATTATTTTTAATAGCAATATTTGGCCTTGTATTAAATACAAGGCCAAGAGAAATACATACAGTTGCAATAGACATGCGAGGCATGTTTGAATATTATACGTTCAATATGCAGAAATTTGGACTGTTTTCATTTAGTACATCATTATTAATGGCTTTAAGTATAATTTTGGTTTTATTTTACTTGAAAAATATTAACACTCTTAAAAGTCAGCGTTCTCTTGTTTTTGTATTAATTTACTCTTTTATCTTCACGGTTATATATGGCCTGAACACTCAAGAGTTTAATTTATTARAAGGAACTCAACCTGTAAGGTACTTGTTATTTCTTATCGGTGGCGGGTTGTTTGCAAAATATCATGTCTATGAGAAAATGAAAATTGATGATCACTATATTGAAAAATTGGTATTAAATATAGTGTTAACTAGTTTAATAGTATCAACTTTCTGTTTAATGTCAGATTTAATAACTGGAAATTTCAAATTAAGGTACACAACAAGTACAATATATTTTTCATCGTTGTTTTTGTATGTTGCAGTTAATAAAAATTACTCCACAGCACAAAGGGTTATAATTCCAACCCTATCGGTTTTAATTCTTTTCCCTATTACAAGGGGTGAGCAA
>NZ_JAKJSN010000104.1:0-5229 GCF_050337005.1 Photobacterium japonica
AGTTAATCCTTTACCTCAAGATGAATTATTCAAAACTTGGTTGACAGATAAACAAAGAAAATTCCATGGGAATTATCGGGATCTTCAAACTATCGCCATATTATGTGCTGATTATCAACGGGGAAAAGATGCACGCCTTATTAAGGATAATGTTAAACTCGTAAGCTATATTAATGAGCATGTAGAAAAATTTTGGCAACAGGATATTAGCGATAAATCAGAAGTTTCTATCGAGAATTTTTTAAATAAACACGGCGATCTTTCTATGACAGAAATGGTTAACGAGTTTAAAGCGAAAGTTGTTAGAGCGGCAGAACATCATTGCGGTGATTTGCAATCAACATCTGAAATGCTTGGTCTTTCTCGGAAGGCCTTAATTGACATAAAGAATCGTTATGATGTATAGGGTTTTAATACGGTGACGTCTCCAAGGCTTTACAACCGCGATGCAAGAAACAACAAAACCCGCTGAAAGGCGGGTTTTTTATTGGGGTGAAAATCAATAGCAGGATCTATTCTAGGGATGGGGATGTTGAACTGTATTGATCAAAAATCGTCTGACCAATCTTCACAATGGCTTGGTTGCGCGCATCAAACGACGCCTCCGTTTGCATCACATAGATAGCAATGATTATCGGGGCGCGATCTTCCGGCCATACCATGGCGGTGATACTTCTTGCGCCGTGACCGCCTGCTCCGGAGCGGTCTGCGATAGTCCAGCCTTGAGGTAATACTGAACGTAACAGGTTGCCGGTGACTTGGTTGCCCATCATCCAATCGATAAGCTGTTGTTGGTTTTCCTTCGACAGACCCTCTTTAAAAAGCAGTGTGTTCAGCGTATTTGTCATGGCGTTGGGCGTTGTTGTGTCTCGTTCATCACCCGGCATCGCTTCATTGAGTGCCGGTTCGAAGCGATCTAATTGTGTCACTGTATCGCCAGACTGGCGAAGGAATGCCGTGATCTGGTCGGGACCACCGACTGCGTTAATCACGATATTCGCCGCGGTGTTGTCACTGGTGAACATTGTCGCTTTACACGCTTGCCCTAAAGGCATGGCTTTACCCACCCACTTTTCCGTGACCGGCGAGTAGGTCACTAACTCGCTGGCTTTGATGGTGACGGTATCGGTTAATGTCAGAATGTTATGGTCAGCATCATGCAGTAACTTGGCGCATGCCAGTGTTTTAAACGTGCTGGTTAACGGGATGCGAGCATCCCCTTTGTAATCCCAGATGGTGTTGTCTTGGGTATCCAATACCGCAACACCGATATGGGCAGAGAGTGTCTGTTCGATGGCTTGGATTTGAGTGTGGACGGGCGCAAAGTCCACCTGTGTTGCGGCGGTTGCATTGGGTGTGTAAAGCCCTGTGTAAATCGGCGCGGAAAGCGAAAGTAGCGTCACGGCAGTGCCGAGAAACGTAGAAAATTTCATTGGGGAAACATCAGTGATAATGAAAAGCGCAGTGTAGCAGAACCATGATGCAGAGAAAGTCAGCAAAGCGTAACAAAACACGCAGGCGGTGGGTTTTGAGTGTAGAGCCTGCATATTTGAATAATTGGCTTAATAGCTTATCGCCAAACGATGTTTCCTTCGACCAATGGTCGAATACCCGCTTCTAAGTGATTGATCATTCTGTTGCTCTAAGGACTATTTTTCGCCGCGTACGGTATAGCAACGGTAATCCTTGTAGTATATAAACACAGTAAAAAAGTGTGATGTCTGTGAGCAGAAAACAGAGTCAGGAGGCGCGAGTCACCAGTGCGCCGGATTTGATGGTCGGTGAGGGAGGGGACGATGTGGTTTCTGCCCCTTTACAAGTTTCAGTCAGAAGATTCGCGTTCGTAGACAGCTAAAGTTTGACTAAATGTAGAAAATGTGACGAAAATAGAGCATATGCAGTATGTTAGCAAGGTTGCTTCGGGACAAGAGAGGCTTAGCATCACAGACTTAGTGGCACTTCCCTAAGTTTTATACTCATTTGCATGCAAGTTAATGGCTAAAAACTGCTGGATAAGATTAGATGAAATACTGTCTGAATGCGATATACTTCAACATGATGATACTACTCCTGATAATCATCATATATTTCCTCAAATTCAGAGTATTACACCCTTGGTTTTGATGAAATATTATTCAACAGAGAAAGGCTGTAATGAGATTTATAAATGTTTAATTTTTTCAAAAAATATAAGGCAATAAGCGCGCCTTTTCTGCCATCAGTATCGAGAACGGTTTACTCAAGATGCCTCAATGAATATGATTTATCTATCAAAGATGTTAACATTGTTTACGGAAAATACAAAAGAAACTTGGATATACTTTTAGATAGAACAATTATAGATGAAAGAATTAATGATATTGAATCAGCAACTTCAATCGCAATAAAGCTTATCCATGAAGAGTTTATCCTTTTATCCAGTTTAAGCAGATCTACAGAAATTAGTGATGAGGAATTTATTCGCAGCACTACAGGGAAAAATAAGGCCTCTTCAGATCTTATAAAATATGATTTTTTCTATGAGTATTATAATGCTATTCGGTTCAATTGTAGAGAAAGTCAATATATGGTTGCGAATTACTATGAGTACGGTTTTAGTGGAATCAAAAGGAATTACACAAAGATGTTCCAATGGTATGAACGATCCGCTTTAAACGGATACATTCCTGCTATGAGAGAGCTATCTGCACAATATGCATTTCGTAGAAGTGACGATGATACTTCTATTCTCTGGTTAATTAAGGGAGCAAACCTAAATGATGCAGAATCGTATTTTAATTTATATGAAAAGTTTAGCGACGGGCTCCTTAAACTTATAGGAAATAAAAAGTATTTATATAACGAAACATTAGCTAAATACTGCCTATTAAAAGCCGTTTCTATTGATGAAAAAAGAATCTCTGATTTGATTTATATTCCAGAATATGGTGAAGACTATGATCGAGAAGAACACTATTTCGATGTAAATAAGGTAAATGAGTCACTTGCCAACATTTTAGCTGGAGGCAAAGAACTAAACTTAGAGTTAGAATTTATGAAGATGAAGCTATCTAAAAATCAATAATTGTAATCAAAGGTAGCGATACTACGCACTGAGGRATCCCCTCATCATCTTCCCAAAGCGCAACTATCCACATTAAGCAATACACTTTTGATTATTAAACGACAAAGGGCCAGCATAACCCCTTTCAAGATCATACTGGCCCTTTATTAGTTATATGTTAGCCCGTAGCAAGAAAATCCCCAATACAATGAAACATGCCCAGCTAAACAGCTTTGCGAGTCCGCTCGTTGGCTTAGTTTCTGGGAGTATTGGATCAGATTCTTCAGCTTCTTCGATGTTGTGTTGACGCTGTAGCGTGTTAACCAAATCCTTGCATTCTTTGTCTTGTTTTTTCTGATTACACGCAATAGATCCCTGTATAGCTGTAGCCTGTTCTGCCTCCACTGACTCAACAAAGGCCAGTATCTCTGCCTCTGTCATATCTTTGAAGTGTTCATGAGTCAGGCCCTTGTAAGTAACTGCCACATATTTGCGCTCATTTAGTGCTACACGTTCCACTTCTTGGGCCAAAGCCTCTGCGTGATCCTCTGGTGTCATTCGGTACTCAGGGCGATCTGGTAATGGTTGGATCACTGGCAAATCAAGCTTAACCCCGTTGGTGGCATCCAATATGCGATCAGGGAAATTGATGTAGTAATCATGTAACTCTATATTGCATTCATCCAGCTGGTCGCGCTGACGTTCGATTGGTTCCCAGATTGCATCATCATCAAACAACTTACCCAAAGGTAACTATTAACAGCCGCCTGTAGGCGTATTTCCTCAATTGCATCATCAATCAGTTTGCCGTTAGTCTTATTCCTGTACTTATCTTTCAAGTGTACTTCATGGCGTAGTTGTACAATATCCCCAGTGCTGCTGACCCCTTCACAACCTGCAATAGCCTTCACCGTGGCAACGGCTTGCTCTACGCTAACACCTTCAAACCATTCTCCACGCATACGCGAGGCGCTTAGGTGTTTGTGCACTGACTGTTCAATGCTGTGGGCAACGCCTAAAGGTTCTGATTGCCATTTCAGATCCACGGTAAAGCCTGAAGTATTCGCCAGTTGGTGGGCGCGTTGTTCAGGATCTTTACTAATGCCGATCTTCACTAGTCCCAGCTCATTAAGCATTACATATACTTTTTGCATTATTCTTATTCTCAAAAATAAAGCCCCCATTTTTTGGGCTTCGTTATTATAATTAACCAGACCTCCTAGAAATAATGCTCGCCTTATCCATTCATCGCCTTTCTAACGTACACCAGGGGGAAAGCCTTGGCTTCGGCCTTTCGCTGGTAGCCGAAAAGGTGTTCTTATGGTTTCGTTTGATTCTGACCTGATAGCAGCTTTCCTGCATAAATGGGCGTAAATACGCCCATTTATATAACCCAGAAACTTATGATATTTTATTCATAATTTCAGTTAAACGCTTAGCTTCATCGTAGTCACCATTATTAACGGCACAAACAATGGCATTTTTTAACTTTTCATGACTTTCTGAAGTTAATTCATTCCTTACAACTTGCCTAACAATTTCATCTTCTTCAGCTTCTTTCAACTTTCTAGCTCGTCTTTTATTACTAAGAAAACCAAAGAAACAAAAAATATTCCCAGCAAACAACCCAAACTTATACAATAATGATGATTCTTCTTTGTTAACTTTAACCTGCCTTATCTTTGACAATGTTTTTTTAACTAAAGGTAAAGAAAGTTTGGCAATAACAATAAACAAGACCACCAAAGACGCATTAATTATGAGATCTTTGGCATTTTTATACTGAATATCCTTAAATACATTTTCAATTTCGCCATACCTTTTTTTTACTAATGWTGGTGACAATGTTATCATTATTTTTCTTTTTAATTCCCAGAACCATAAACCATCGGCGTAATTACTATAATATTCATACAGTGTAATATGTCCAACCTCACTAAAAGGTAGACCAGATATAAACAATTCGCTCTTAAACTCTATACCACAAACTGTAGAATGAGGTTCACAAATACTATCACTATAGTAAGCATCCATTTTCTTCTTACCATTGAAGTTTGGTGATAGTGACCAGTAACCAGATTTGTCAGTAAATACCTTCACCCCCTCATATGTGGTTCCATACTCACTGGAACTACCAATCACAACCCTGAAACCGTCCAATTCAAAATGATTATTCATCATAATAT
>NZ_JAKJSN010000105.1:0-5155 GCF_050337005.1 Photobacterium japonica
ACATATCAGTATAATAACGCTTTAAATATGTGACATTTTGATAAAAATAATGGAATATTTCTGATATTAAATTAAACTATATTATTATTAGAAAAGTAACAATACAGTCAATTAAACGACGCCGCAGTCAATTAAACGACGCCGCAGAATAAGAATAAATAATTAATAATGAATGCGCCACATATATGACGCACTAAGAGGGCAGCAACATGTTTAGAGCCTATGCTCATTTTTCCGTCAACCACCCTTATCTTCACGCATTTAATCTGTTGTTAGTTATAACAATTGTTATCACCAGCGGCTACCAACTGCTTGCGAATGAAGCACTCATCTTCTCATTGGGTTTTGTCATTGTGCTATTTCCAAGCATTCTTTTTGCAAAATCATCAGAATACCGAAGAAAATATATTAGCCAGAATAATTAAACCCCAGATATACAATACGTTGAGCAATATAATCGGATAAAAATAAAGCGTCATTCGACGCTTTATTTACACTGTTTTATTAACATCACCCATCTAAAGTGGCGATGACAATTAACCTGCCACGCACTGTTGTTGTAGTTGCATCCACATACCTTTCACTAATTGCTGATCACCTGGGGTCAACTCAGATTGCGCAGCCATCAGGCTTTCATCGACTTTCCTGTTCATGGCCGCTATCGTGGACCCCTCTTGCGTCTCACAGTGTGCGGCCGACAAAGAGATATGCCCACGCAAGTATCCCCCGGCAAACAACTCATCATCAGAAGCGGTTTCAACCATCTCATCGATAAGGGAAAGTAACGTTTCTTCATACTGTTGAATCATGCTGACCTGCTTGTGTTCTGTGCTGTAAATGAATATGCGAAAAATTACGGTGTTAAACGCTTTCAAGCGGGATGAGTGGCTGAAACTGCACTGGCATAAGTGGCGCGATCTGATACGCGTCCCGCAATGCTTCAGACAAAATCTGACAGCGAGCTGGCATCCCTTGTTCTAAATACACCATGACCTGCTCGTGTACGCGACGCGTAAAGCTCACCCTATCAGGCTCATGATTACCATTCAAATTATCACAACTTACTTGAAAGCAAAAACCACAACTCGCGGCGAGGATCCATTCCACGGCTTGAGGCTTCACTTCCACATTTTCAAACTCGGCTTGTACCTGTTCACTACGGCCATCCGGCTCATACCAATACCCGTAATCTTCCAGCAGACGGCGCGCAGGCCCTGCAATGCACCAATGGGCAATTTCATGCAATGCTGAAGCAAAATACCCTCGCGCAAAAATCACCCGGTGGTGGGGGTGTGCGCTGTCGGCCGGGAGGTAAAGGGGTTCATCCCCACCCAACACCAGTTCGGTATTGTATTCAGAGAGAAAACAGCGATTAAAAATCGCAATCAGATCATCATTACTGTGTGGCATTATGAATTACTTTTCTTGATACGATCACCCGCTCCACGGCCAATCGCAGTTTGTAAAATATAGGCAAAATACGCTTTGAGGGTAAACGTGTCTATCATCTCGCGTTCAAGGTGGGCCAATGCTACTGGCGTTGACATATCCACACCGTTAATTTGGCCCAAGCCCGTGATACCAGGCAATTCACCCAGCACACCTTGTGCAGCGCGTTCTGTCAGTAAATCCGTTTGGTTAAACAAACACGGACGCGGCCCAACCAAACTCATCTCCCCTTTTAGCACATTGATGAGTTGAGGGAGTTCGTCCAGTTTGGTTTTACGTAGAAAGGCACCCAGTCGCGTCACCGCGTTAGCATCCACCAAATGCGTCGCTACGGATACCGTATCGACAGGCATGGTGCGAAATTTAACTAAAATAAACGGTTGTTGGTTTCGCCCCACGCGCTCTTGGCGAAAAATTGGATGACCGGTATCCAGTTTACCGATCACGTAAATGATCAGAAAAAGCGGTGCAAGGCAAAGCAACCCACAAAAGGCAAAGAAAAAATCTAAAAAGCGCGTCAAAGGTGTATGCATAAAGATCACTTGCTGGTGTGATGGGATTGATTAATCATGCGTTGAAGCGCATCCGCGAGATTATAAGGCGGATGCCAATCAAGGCAAGTCTTCGTCGCGTCTATATCAAGCTGAAGATCACCACACAAACGCTCACCAATGCCCGGTTTACCCAGCCAACGGGTTAGTGCCATCAACCATATTTGGGGGATGGGTAATAATCTTGGCGTTTTCCCCATCGCATAGGCCATTTGACGTAATAATTCTGATGTGGAGACATCGTCATCATCAGACACTAAGAAAGTCTGATTCGCCGCATTAGGGTGAGACACACAGGTGAGGATCAAATCCACAAGGTTATCGATATACACAAAGCTGCGCTTATTGTTGATTGCCCCCAAGGGTAACGGCAATCCTTTACGGACACAGTGAAGTAAAGAGGCAAAGTTGGCTTTCACCCCAGGACCATACACCAATGGCGGACGAATGATCACCACATCCATCCCCGTCTCTTGTGCTAACGCTAACAGTCCTTTTTCCGCTTCATACTTACTCAAACCATAAGGATCGGTAGGCGCTTGTTCAACTCGCGCAGTAAAAGGGGTATCAGGCGTTGTCGCCTCACCATTGACTTTAATGCTACTAAGAAAAATAAAACGCTTCACGCCAGCTGCTGCAGCCTGCCGCGCAAAGTGCAAGGTGCCATCCGTATTCACATCACGATAAGCTGTTAACGGGTCATTATCCTTATCATTCATCACGTGCACACGGGCCGCACAATGGACAATGACATCCACTTGCTGCAGATGAGCTGACCAATCGGTCTGTGGCGTAATCTCTGCCGCCTGATAACCGTATGGGTTAGCCTTATCTCTGGCTAACGGAAGTACCGAGAGACCGGCCTGCTGACAAGCGATGACAGCATGATGCCCAATAAATCCCGTTGCGCCTGTAATTAAAATTTTGCTCAAAACACACCCACATAGCAGAAAGCATTTATCAATAAAAAGTAGAAAAGCAGTATCTATACCGAGAGTATGATAACCTGAACAATACACATAAAAAATTTCTCTTCGGCATTTCAGCAGAATTCTTTCATGATACGCATTCTTAAATCTCTTTTTTCAGCAAAACGTTACAATAAGCGCATTGTAACGGTCAGCTATGATATTTTTGCTGTAAGCTTTTCATTGTATGCCGCCCATGCCCTTCGCTTAGGCACATGGCACATCGCGCTCGGCCCTGAAGAACTCGCCAGTATGTTACTGACGGTGATTGTCACATTATTGGTGTTCGCACAACTGGGCATGTACCGTGCCATCTTACGCTATCTGATGCTACCCGCTATCGGCCACATTTTTATCGCCGTGGTCACTTCAGCGGTAGTATTGGCTTTGTCCAGCTATTACTTCAAGTCGTTTGTGCCTCGCAGCGTCCCAATGATTTATGTGGGTATTGCGATCTTAACGCTCGGTGCGCCACGCGTACTGATCAAATCCGTTTACTATTACTATTACCGCCGCAAAAAACCCAATGTGTTTATCTATGGGGCTGGCGCAACTGGCCGTGAATTAGCTTATGCGTTGATCCACGGGCAAGAATATCACCCCGTCGTCATCTTAGATGATAATGAAAGCAAAGTTGGCCAAATAATTTTTGGCTTACGCGTGCATCACAGCAGTGAATTCAGCAGACTACAAAGCTTATATGAACCCGTTAAGTTATTGATTGCAATAAATAACATAAATACAGGCAACCGACTTCGATTACTCAATAAAGTCTCTGAGTGGCCAATTACCGTGCAATCCGTACCCTCCGTGGAAGACATCGCGGTCGGCCGTGCATCCATCACCGAAGTGCGCGATCTCGATATCGTCGATCTCCTCGGTCGTGCCCCCGTGGAACCCAACAAGCAGCTTCTGGCCAAAAACATTACAGGAAAAGCCATTTTAGTATCAGGGGCTGGCGGGTCTATCGGTTCAGAAATGTGCCGTCAAATCATCAAGCAAGCACCGAAGGTTTTGGTACTCTTTGAGCTGAATGAATGTAACTTATATCAAATTGATCGTGAACTTCACACGATGATCAATCACCTCAAAATCGACTGCCAACTCGTATCAGCCTTAGGATCGGTACAAAATAAAAACCGCATCAAAAAATTGATGGAGCAGTACGACATTGAAACGGTCTATCACGCTGCCGCCTATAAACATGTGCCGATTGTTGAAGACAACGTGGTCGAAGGCATACGTAATAATGTATTTGGTACCTTGATGATTGCAGAAGCGGCAATTGAAACCGGCGTCAAAGACTTTACCTTGATCTCCACCGACAAAGCCGTACGTCCAACCAATGTCATGGGCGCGAGTAAACGCATGGCAGAGCTTATTCTGCAAGCTTTGGCCGAAAAGCAGGCTGACACCACCTTTACCATGGTCCGATTTGGTAATGTGCTCGGTTCATCCGGTTCTGTTGTGCCTTTGTTCCGAGAGCAAATCCGCAAAGGTGGGCCGCTAACGGTTACTCATCCCGAAATTACGCGCTTTTTCATGCTGATCCCGGAAGCTGCGCAGTTAGTGATACAAGCGGGTGCAATGGGAAACAACGGACAAGTGTTTGTGCTCGATATGGGCGAGCCCGTGAAAATTTTAGACCTCGCTAAGCGTATGATCCAATTAATGGGTGTCACGGAGAAAAATGGTGAATCGGTTGATGGCGATATAGAAATCACCTTCTCTGGACTGCGCCCAGGTGAAAAACTCTATGAAGAATTGTTGATCGGTGAAAATGTCGAAGGCACCTCACACCCTAAAATCATGACAGCGCTAGAAGAAAAACTCTCATGGGAAGAAATGGAAGTCATTCTTGCAGAACTCGATGCTTGTTGTCATGAATATGATTTTGAATGCATTAAGCGGATTTTGCTTGAAGCGCCTACTGGGTATTATTTGGATTTACCAATAGGATCTACATTAAATTTAAGTTGACCATTATCTTATATACAAGATAATTTTTATTATCAAATACAACCTTTCGTCTTTTAAGGCGAAAGGTTGTATTTCACTCTATCGCTTGAATTTACGATAAAGGTATCTTGCAATCTTCTGCAAATGAAATTTATGTACAATTGAACGAAGCTTACCAAAAACTATTTTCTTTGGTGTGTTACTATRTACTTTATCAAAAAGTAAACC
>NZ_JAKJSN010000106.1:0-4975 GCF_050337005.1 Photobacterium japonica
GTTGAACTGCTCGGCGATACCAATGGCGACGGCGTATACAACAGCGACGAACTGGGCGCTGATGGAACAGTCACCGCAGAAGTGACACTGGCTGCGGGCACTGAAGTCGGCGACCGCGTCATCATCAAAGATACCGACGGTACTGTGCTGGTTGACCGTGAAATCACCCAAGCCGATCTCGATAACGGCATTCAGGTTGAAGTCTCGGTTGGTACAGGTAACAACGTTGAAGTGACCGCACAAGTGGTGGATGCCGCAGGCAACCCATCGCCAGAAGTGAGCGACAATGCGCTGGTTGATTCAGAGGCTGCACCTGCACCAACGGTTGAGCTGCTAGGTGATAACGGCGACGGCGTATACAACAGCGACGAACTCGGCGCTGACGGTACAGTCACCGCAGAAGTGACACTGGCCGCGGGCACCGAAGTTGGCGACCGCGTGATCATCAAAGACACAGACGGCTCAATCCTCGTTGACCGCGAAATTACCCAAGACGATTTGAACAATGGCATCCAAGTCGAAGTCTCAGTGGGTGCGGGCAATAACGTAGAAGTCACAGCTCAGGTTGTGGATGCGGCAGGCAACCCATCGCCAGAAGTGAGCGACAATGCACTTGTGGATGATGTGGCAGCACCAGCCCCATCGGTAGAGCTACTGGGTGATACCAATGGTGATGGCGTCTACAACAGCGACGAACTCGGCGCTGACGGCACAGTCACCGCAGAAGTGACACTGGCAGCAGGCACCGAAGTCGGCGACCGCGTCATCATTAAAGACACCGATGGCTCAATCCTCGTTGATCGTGAAATTACCCAAGCCGATCTCGATAACGGTATTCAGGTTGAAGTCTCGGTTGGGGCGGCTAACAACGTTGAAGTGACCGCACAAGTCGTGGATGCGGCCGGTAACGCCTCACCAGAGGTGAGCGACAATGCGCTGGTTGATTCAGAGGCTGCACCGGCACCATCTGTTGAGCTGCTAGGCGACACCAACGGTGACGGCGTTTACAACAGCGACGAGTTGGGCGCTGATGGAACAGTCACCGCAGAAGTGACACTGGCCGCGGGCACCGAAGTGGGCGACCGCGTCATCATCAAAGATACCGACGGTTCGATTCTGGTTGATCGTGTGATCACCCAAGATGATTTGAACAACGGTATTCAGGTTGAAGTATCGGTTGGTACAGGTAACAACGTTGAAGTGACCGCCCAAGTGGTGGATGCCGCAGGTAACCCATCACCAGAAGCCAGCGATAACGCCTTGGTTGATAATGGTGCTGCTCCGGCCCCAACGGTAGAACTGCTCGGCGACACTAACGGCGACGGCGTCTACAACAGCGACGAACTCGGCGCTGATGGAACAGTCACCGCAGAAGTGACACTGGCCGCGGGCACTGAAGTCGGCGACCGCGTCATCATTAAAGACACTGACGGCTCAATCCTCGTTGATCGTGAAATCACTCAGGCAGATCTTGATAACGGTATCCAAGTTGAAGTATCGGTTGGTACAGGTAACAACGTTGAAGTCACAGCTCAGGTTGTGGATGCCGCAGGTAACGCCTCACCAGAAGTAAGTGATAACGCCTTGGTTGATAATGGTGCTGCACCGGCCCCATCGGTAGAACTGCTCGGTGATACCAATGGTGATGGCGTATACAACAGCGACGAACTGGGCGCTGACGGCACAGTCACCGCAGAAGTGACACTGGCTGCAGGCACTGAAGTCGGTGATCGTATCATCATTAAAGATACTGACGGTTCAATCCTCGTTGACCGCGAAATTACCCAAGCGGATCTCGATAACGGCATCCAGGTTGAAGTATCGGTTGGTACAGGTAACAACGTTGAAGTGACCGCACAAGTGGTGGATGCCGCAGGCAACCCATCGCCAGAAGTGAGCGACAATGCGCTGGTTGATTCAGAGGCTGCACCGGCACCATCGGTTGAGCTGCTAGGCGACACTAACGGTGACGGCGTCTACAACAGCGACGAACTCGGCGCTGACGGCACGGTAACGGCGGAAGTGACATTGGCTGCAGGTACCGAAGTGGGCGACCGCGTCATCATCAAAGATACCGACGGTTCGATTCTGGTTGATCGTGTGATCACCCAAGATGATTTGAACAACGGTATTCAGGTTGAACTATCGGTTGGTACAGGTAACAACGTTGAAGTGACCGCCCAAGTGGTGGATGCCGCAGGTAACCCATCACCAGAAGCGAGCGACAGTGCACTCGTGGATACTGACGGCGCGTCAGCACCAACGGTAGAACTGTTAGGCGACACCAACGGTGACGGCGTGTACAACAGCGACGAGTTGGGTGCCGACGGTACCGTGACCGCCAAAGTCACTCTGGCCGCTGACACAGCGGTGGGCGATACGATTACTGTCACTGACGGTCATGGCAATGTATTGCTTGAGCGTGAAGTCACCCAAGACGACTTGGACAACGGTATCTTGGTCGAAGTATCACCGAACGGCGATCGCGTCGACGTGACCGCACAAGTGACCGATCCGGCAGGTAATAAATCTCCAGAAGCCAGCGACAGTGCACTCGTGGATACAGAAGCAGCATCAGCGCCAACAGTAGAGCTGCAAGGCGATACCAATGGCGATGGTGTCTACAACAGCGATGAGTTGGGTGCAGATAACACCGTGACCGCCAAAGTGACCTTAGCAGCAGACACTGCCGTGGGCGATACCATCACTGTGACAGATGGGGCAGGCAACGTCCTTCTCGAGCGCGAAGTGACGCAAGATGACCTCGACAACGGCATCAACGTGGAAGTGCCGTACTATGGCGATCGCGTCGACGTGACGGCGCAAGTCACCGATCCTGCAGGCAACCAATCCCCAGAAGCCAGCGATAGCGCATTGGTGGATACAGAGGCAGCATCAGCGCCAACAGTAGAGCTGCAAGGCGATACCAATGGCGATGGTGTCTACAACAGCGATGAGTTGGGTGCAGATAACACCGTGACCGCCAAAGTGACCTTAGCAGCAGACACTGCCGTGGGCGATACCATCACTGTGACAGATGGGGCAGGCAACGTCCTTCTCGAGCGAGAAGTGACGCAAGATGACCTCGACAACGGCATCAACGTGGAAGTGCCGTACTATGGCGATCGCGTCGACGTGACGGCGCAAGTCACCGATCCTGCAGGCAACCAATCCCCAGAGGCGAATGATAGCGCGTTAGTCGATACTGATGCTGCATCTGCTCCGACCGTCGAACTGTTAGGCGACACCAACGGTGACGGCGTGTACAACAGCGACGAGTTGGGTGCCGACGGTACCGTGACCGCCAAAGTCACTCTGGCCGCTGACACAGCGGTGGGCGATACGATTACTGTCACAGACGGCAACGGTAACATCCTTCTTGAGCGTGAAGTGACGCAAGCTGATTTAGATAACGGCATCTACGTGGAAACGCCAGTGAATGGCGGTCGTGTTGATGTGACGGCGCAAGTGACTGACCCTGCGGACAACAAATCCCCAGAAGCGAGCGACAGTGCCTTGGTCGATAGTGAAGGCCCGACAGTTTCTGTTGAGTTATTGGGCGACACCAACGGTGACGGCGTCTTTAATATTGCCGAACTCGGCGCTGATGGCACCGTGACGGCGCAAGTGACCTTGACCCAAGGTACACAAGTGGGCGATCGCATTGTCATTACCGACACCAGCGGCAATGTGCTGGTTGATCGCGAAGTRACTCAAGATGACCTCACTAGCGGTATTCAAGTYGAAGTGCCCGTGGTCGGCGGAACGGTGGATGTCACGGCACAGGTGACAGACCCTGCCGGGAATACCTCTGAGGCCAATGACAGTGCCTTGGTAGACAGTGAAGGCCCGACAGTTTCTGTTGAGTTACTGGGCGATACCAACGGTGACGGTATCTATAACAGCGACGAACTCGGCGCTGATGGCACCGTGACGGCGCAAGTGAACTTGACCCTAGGTACGCAAGTGGGCGACCGCATTGTCATTACCGACACCAGCGGCAATGTGCTGGTTGATCGCGAAGTRACTCAAGATGACCTCACTAACGGTATTCAAGTCGAAGTGCCAGTGGTCGGCGGAACGGTGGATGTCACGGCACAGGTGACAGACCCAGCCGGGAATACCTCTGAGGCCAATGACAGTGCCTTGGTMGAYAGTGAAGGCCCGACAGTTTCTGTTGAGTTACTGGGCGACACCAACGGTGACGGTATCTACAACAGCGACGAACTCGGCGCTGATGGCACCGTGACGGCGCAAGTGACTTTGACCCAAGGTACGCAAGTGGGCGACCGCATTGTCATTACCGACACCAGCGGCAATGTGCTGGTTGATCGCGAAGTGACTCAAGATGACCTCACTAACGGTATTCAAGTCGAAGTGCCCGTGGTCGGCGGAACGGTGGATGTCACGGCACAGGTGACAGACCCAGCCGGGAATACCTCTGAGGCCAATGACAGTGCCTTGGTCGATAGTGAAGGCCCGACAGTTTCTGTTGAGTTAYTGGGCGAYACCAACGGTGACGGTATCTAYAACAGCGACGAACTCGGCGCTGATGGCACCGTGACGGCGCAAGTGACCTTGACCCAAGGTACACAAGTGGGCGATCGCATTGTCATTACCGACACCAGCGGCAATGTGCTGGTTGATCGCGAAGTAACTCAAGATGACCTCACTAGCGGTATTCAAGTCGAAGTGCCCGTGGTCGGCGGAACGGTGGATGTCACGGCACAGGTGACAGACCCAGCCGGGAATACCTCTGAGGCGAGCGACAGTGCCTTGGTCGATAGTGAAGGCCCGACAGTTTCTGTTGAGTTATTGGGCGACACCAACGGTGACGGCGTCTTTAATATTGCCGAACTCGGCGCTGATGGCACCGTGACGGCGCAAGTGACCTTGACCCAAGGTACACAAGTGGGCGATCGCATTGTCATTACCGACACCAGCGGCAATGTGCTGGTTGATCGCGAAGTGACTC
>NZ_JAKJSN010000107.1:0-4726 GCF_050337005.1 Photobacterium japonica
ACTTTATCGTTTTATCAAATATTCCTGTCTCAGGCCGGATATCTCTGGTTAATTGCTATTTTTATCATTAAAATCGCGCACTCAATGATCCTTATGCTCTGCCTCCTGAATACACCAACACGTTGTCAATACAGCGAAAGTGACCATGCCGTGTCGAAGCGAATGGTGGGGGGCAATACGCCGTACCGTGTGTATTGCGCAGGGGGCCGTATTCCACCGCGATGGATAGTGATACCGCATCATGTCTGACAATATTTGTATTTCCGTGTCCGATCATCGTGGCACTTCCCATTATTTAATTAATCGCTTTAAGAAGCGCTATTTTGTCCTGGCGGCGACGGCCGTGCTGACAGTGTGTGGCGTGGGCGGTTATAACGTGTATTCCTTGTATCAGGATAAGCAACATTCCAATGTGCAATTAAGCGAGTTGCAAGAACAAGCCAGCGCGCTGCAGATAAAAGCAGAACAACTGAGCACATCACTGGAAGAAGAAAACGACGAAAACGTGGCCTTGATGGATGCGCTGACCGAAAAACAAGTGGCATTGTCGATGCTGACTCAGCGTATTGATGACGTTGAAACCATCTTAGGGCTGCAAGACAACGAAAACGGTAAGCCTGCCTCCTTGGAAGAGCGGGTAGACAGTGCTGCTATCAGCTCTGCCGTGCGGGGAACGTTATTTCGTATGATCCCCAATGGCAACCCGACACCGGGTATCCGTATGTCATCCCAATATGGCACGCGAGTGCATCCGGTCACCGGTAAGCGTAAGCGCCATTTGGGGCTCGATTTTGCCGCCAATATCGGGACGAAGATTTACGCGCCAGCTGATGGGGTGGTCGAAGTGGTACGCCCGAGCAAAAAAGGCTCAGGAAACTTTTTGAAACTGGCCCATACCATGGGGTTTGCGACGACCTATTCACACATGAATAAATTCAATGTGCGTAGCGGACACTTCGTGCGTAAAGGGGATTTGATTGGCTGGACGGGCAACACCGGTTTATCAACTGGGCCACACTTGCATTATGAAATCCGCTTTTTAGGGCGCGCGCTGAACCCGCGTACTTTCGTGGATTGGACGCCGGACAATTTCGATTCTCTGTTTGAAAAAGAAAAAACAGTACAGTGGGCGTCACTGTTAAAGATGATCAATAATGTGGTTTCCATGCAGGTACAGCTGACCCAGTCACCGCACGTTGTTCGCCCGATCGAAACCGCCAGTTATGAGGCGAAAATCGCCGGTGACGAGAGCAAGCAGGTGTCGAAGCTGTAATCCAATGCACACAGTTCACGACAATAAGGGGAGAACGATGGCAAAAGAATGGTATATCGGGGTGATGTCAGGCACGAGCCTCGACGGGGTGGATACCGCGCTGGTGGCGATCGATTCGCCTGCGAGCGGTGATCTTGCTGACGTACAGCCACAAGTGACCTTGCTGGCCAGTGACTGCTATCCCATGCCATCGGCATTAAAATCCGCTTTGTTGGATGTGTGTATTGGCCAAGCGACCAACTTGAAACACATTGGCGAACTGGATCACCAATTAGGTGTGCTCTTTGCTGATGCCGTGAATCATCTGCTAGCACAAACCCAGACCGATCCGGCGCACGTGAAGGCCATTGGCTGCCACGGTCAAACGGTGTTTCATCAGCCAGACGGCGATCTGCCGTTTACGATGCAATTGGGCGATGGCAATCTCATCGCTGCGCGCACGGGTATACTGACGGTGGCCGATTTTCGTCGTAAAGACATGGCGCTGGGCGGACAAGGCGCGCCGCTCGTACCTGCGTTTCATCGCACGGTGTTTGCCCAACACGCCTCGACTACGGTGGTGCTGAATATTGGGGGCATCGCCAATATCTCGGTGCTTCGTCCTGAATTGCCCGTGCTCGGTTATGACACTGGGCCGGGAAACATGTTGATGGATGCGTGGGTGTACCAGCATCGCGGTGAAAAGTTTGATCGTGATGCCGCGTTTGCCTTAGAAGGCACTGTGAATACACCGCTGTTACGCGTATTGCTTGATGATGCCTACCTTTCGTTACCGTACCCGAAAAGTACCGGCCGTGAGCGTTACAACCTGTTGTGGCTGGAACAGCAGCTGCAACAGGCTGGCTTACTGGCGGAAGGCGCGTTAACGGTGTCGGCGGCAGATGTGCAGGCGACCCTGCTGGCCTTTACGGCGGCGACCATTGCGGATCAGGTCGAGATGTTCCGTTTAGGGGATCACCCTGTGCTGTCTGTGTGTGGGGGCGGGGCGTGTAATCCGGCCTTAATGGCGCAATTGGCTGAACGGTTACCGCGTTGGCACGTCACGACAACGCGAGAAGCGGGCATTGATCCTGACTATATGGAAGCGATGGCCTTTGCGTGGTTAGCACGCCAGCGTGTTCACGGTCTGCCAAGTAACGTGCCCGAAGTCACAGGCGCTTCACGCGCAGCCTCTTTAGGCGTGATCTATTCTGCTGATTAACACGATCTTTCTTTATCGCTATCTTTTTTGATCTGATGCTGGTAGTGTCGCTGCCCTCGTGTGGTTAGCACTACCTCATTGCTTTGTCTTATCATGACGCTGACAGGTTTCGCCTAACCCCTTTTTACGATTACCTCTTTTGATCTGACAGGATATATGGCCGTGAGCAAAGACGCCTTTTCTACCCTTTCTCTTAAACCTGAATTGCTGAGCAACCTTGGCTCATTGGGTTACGAAAAAATGACCC
The DNA here is from genome assembly GCF_050337005.1 of Photobacterium japonica. Lineage (NCBI taxonomy): Bacteria > Pseudomonadati > Pseudomonadota > Gammaproteobacteria > Vibrionales > Vibrionaceae > Photobacterium > Photobacterium japonica. The sequence goes on from NZ_JAKJSN010000107.1 coordinate 2,722, forward strand.
CGATCCAAGCGCAAAGCTTGCCTGCTATTTTGGACGGCAAAGATGTGATTGCCCAAGCCAAAACCGGTTCAGGCAAAACAGCAGCGTTTGGTTTGGGCGTATTGCAGCACCTGAACGTGAAGCGTTTCCGTGTGCAAACCTTGATCCTATGTCCAACCCGTGAGTTGGCGGATCAGGTTGCCAAAGAGATCCGCAAGCTGGCGCGTGCGATCCACAACATCAAAGTATTGACCCTGTGTGGCGGTATGCCATTTGGCCCGCAGATCGGCTCGCTAGAGCACGGCGCACACATCATTGTAGGTACCCCAGGTCGTGTGGAAGAACACGTACGCAAAGGTAACTTGTCGCTGGACGATTTGAACCTGCTGGTATTGGACGAAGCTGACCGTATGCTGGAAATGGGCTTCCAAGATGCGTTGGATCTGATTTTGGATTACGCACCTTTGGATCGCCAAACCTTGCTATTCAGTGCGACTTACCCGAAAGAGATTGAACGCATCGCTGCGGATGTGATGAAAAAGCCCGTTATCGTAAAAGTGGCCGCCACGCACGATGACAGCAGCATTGAGCAGATTTTCTATAAAGTCGATAACAACCAAGACCGTTTGAACGCGGTACGCCTGTTACTGGCGCAGCACCGTCCTGAATCGACCGTGGTGTTCTGTAACACCAAGCGTGAAGCGCAGGAGATTTCCGACGATCTTGAAGATTTCGGCTACAGTTCTATTGCCCTACACGGTGATTTAGATCAGCGTCAGCGTGACCAAGCACTTGTGCGTTTCTCAAACAAGAGTGCGTCTGTGATGGTCGCAACCGATGTGGCAGCACGTGGTCTGGATATCGACAACCTTGATTGTGTGATTAACTACCAACTAGCGCGTGATACCGAAGTACACGTCCACCGTATTGGCCGTACAGGCCGTGCGGGCAGCCAAGGCATTGCTTGCTCACTGTACAGTGACAACGAGCATTACAAAATTTTGATGCTGGAAGAGTACCTTGAGCGCGAGATTGAACCAGCGGCATTGCCACCGTTGTCTCTGCTAGAGCAACCAACGCTCCGTCCAAACATGGTGACCTTGTTGATTGACGGCGGTAAGCGCCAAAAGATCCGCCCGGGTGACATTCTGGGTGCATTGACCGGTGAAAACGGCATTCGTGGTGATCAAGTGGGCAAGATCAACGTGTTTGATTACTGCTCTTACGTGGCCGTGATGAATGACGTCGCGCGTATTGCCTACAAAAAGCTTGAAAAAGGTAAGCTAAAAGGCCGTTCATGCCGTGTACGCCAAATCCGTAACTAATCGACGGATTTAATGCCTGGCATTTGCCATGACGCTGATAGTCGCCCACCTTTTTTGGTGGGCGTTTTTATTCGTTATTCGTAAACAAACGTCCCATCCCCCATACCCCTTCGTCAGATGATCAATCTTCCAGCAAGCTTTGTAACGAATGCTACAGACGCATATTCTCTTCATGTTGCCTCGTAATACCCTCATTAATCGCTAGCCCATTTGTGAAAACTGTGTCGTGATAAACCCATGACGAGCAGAGTTATTGTGATCCGCTTCGTTACTGGTTTTGTATTAACCCTATAAGGTCTACATCATGGATGCATTGTATTTTGATCTGAAAGTGCTAATTATCGACACGTTGAATTTGGAAGATATTACCGTTGATGATATCGACACGGAAGCACCGCTTTTTCACGATGGGTTAGGATTAGATTCTATCGATGCGCTAGAACTTGGGATGGCAATAAAAAACAAATATTGCATCGTGGTGGATGCACAAGACGCCTCGACAAAGGAAATATTCCGTTCGGTGGAGACATTGGCACAGTTTATTGAAAAGCAGCGCCGGTAATTGAGTGAAAGAGATACATTGATGCTAAATTCGGGGGAGATCCTGGCGAATAGTTAAATTTAATTCTAAATAATTATATTTGAAAATAAAGATAATGAACTACACCTCATCATTAAAAATGAGGTGTGGTATTTTAAAA
>NZ_JAKJSN010000108.1:0-4519 GCF_050337005.1 Photobacterium japonica
CTTCTAATAAAGTGTTTTATAGATTTCAACAAATGCTTTTTTTGTTAAATCTGTTTTTTGTTTTAAAGGAGGGGGGGTATAGGAAGTGCATTTTTTTATCGTATGAAAATCTTACCATGCTACCATTTTCATATTTTTTAAAGAATGTGAGTGTTATTGAACATAATAATATTGACCAACTTCTAACCTCTAAATTTAAGTCATTTGCATATAGCTACACATCTTCAAAGGTAGAACATTTTGTCTTTGAGGATTATATTGGTGAGTATATATCTAAAAAATATAATAAAAATTATAATGTGCTTGCTCATCCTGAGAGAAAAATTCAATCTATCAAAGAAAAAAAATTTGATAAAGAATATGTTTTCTGCCCTTCAGGTGATGTTTCATATGAGTTTTTATTAAAGTTGTGTCAATTTTGCAAACAAAATGACTACTTACTTATTGCCAAGGATAAATATAATTTAACTGGTAAATGTGATGTTATACAAAAATCTTTTTTTGAGGATTATGACTCTTTATTCATAAATTCAAAGTTTATTGCTATTGGGGTTGAGTTCTCATATCGCATAAGTGGTGTTTTTTATGAAGCTATAGCAAATCACAAAAAAGTCATTATGAATGAGTGTGTTTTTAGCTCAAATGTACAGTCTAAATATATTAACAATATCGAAATGGTACTATGAAAATATCACCTGTTATTCTCGCTGGAGGGAATGGTTCTCGCTTGTGGCCCTATTCTCGCTCAATGTTCCCAAAACAATTTCTCTCTATTGGTGAATCCGAAGATTCGATGTTGCAAACTACCTTGATGCGTCTTGATGGATTAGATACATCTGAACCAGTAATTATATCGAATGAAGAGCACCGTTTTATAGCTGCAGAACAGCTTCGCTCACTTAATCAGAAAGCTAGTATTTTACTTGAGCCCGCAGGTAGAAATACTGCTCCAGCGATTGCTATTGCTGCAATGAAGGCAATGGAGTGCGGAGAAGATCCAATTTTGTTGGTGTTGGCTGCTGATCACGTTGTTCAAAATATTTCAGCATTCCAAAAATCTGTTCTCTTAGCACAAAAACAAGCTAAGAAAGGGGCATTAGTGACTTTTGGAATCGTCCCTACAGAGCCTGAAACTGGTTATGGTTACATCCATCGTGGTGCACTTGTTGATGAAGATAGCTTCACTGTCGAAAAGTTTGTTGAAAAACCTTGTCTAGAAAAGGCACAACAATATCTTGAGTCTGGTGAATTTTACTGGAACAGCGGTTGTTTCATGTTTAAGGCTAGTGCTTATCTGGATGAACTTAAGCAGTTTGCACCTGCGATTTATGAAGCCTGTGCATTGTCGATTGCTAAATCATCCGTTGATCGTGATTTTGTCCGTGTCGATGCCGATGAATTTATCAAATGTCCAGATGACTCTATTGATTACGCTGTGATGGAGAGAACGGATAAGGCAATCGTCGTACCAATGGATGCAGGGTGGAGTGATGTTGGCTCATGGTCGGCGCTTTGGGATATATCAGCCAAAGATGAAAATGGTAACGCTTCTAAAGGTGATGCTATTCTTGAAAACAGCCAAGGTTGTTTGATTCATGCCCCTAATAAGCTTGTTGCTGCAGTGGGTCTTAAAGATATTATTGTCGTTGAAACTAAAGATGCTGTTCTGGTTGCGAATAAGTCCAATGTTCAAGAAGTAAAAAAAGTAGTTGAGCATTTAAAATCAGAACAACGTGAAGAGTACAGAGAGCATCGAGAAGTATATCGTCCTTGGGGCATGGCTGATGCGATTGATAAAGGTGGCCGCTACAAGGTGAATCGAATCACAGTCAAACCAGGTGAGCGGCAAACCGTTCAAATACATTATCACAGAGCTGAGCATTGGGTTGTAGTCTCTGGTACTGCCAAAGTAACTAAAGGTGATGAAACATTCATTATCACTGAGAACCAATCTACTTATATTCCAGTCGGGATTCCACACTCTATTGAAAATCCAGGAAAGATGCCACTGGAGCTTATTGAGATTCAGTCAGGCAGTTACCTAAAAGAAGATGACATCATTCGTTTGTAAGAGACTTATTCATGACTTCGTTAACTTGTTTTAAAGCTTATGATATTCGCGGTAAGTTGGGTGATGAGCTCAATGAAGATATTGCTTACCGTATTGGCCGTGCTTACGGCGAACATTTGAATGATGGTTTCTCTGAAAAGACTGTCGTATTGGGAGCTGATGTACGTTTAACCAGTGAGGCTCTGAAACAATCACTGGCGAACGGTCTACAAGATTCCGGGGTCAATGTAAAGGATATTGGTCTGACGGGTACTGAAGAGGTTTATTTTGCCACCTTCCATCTTGGGCTTGATGGTGGCATTGAAGTGACGGCTAGTCATAATCCGATGGATTACAATGGTATGAAGTTAGTCCGCGAACAAGCAAAGCCAATCAGTGGGGATACAGGATTGCTTGATATTAAAGCGGCTGCCGAACTTAATCAATTTGGTAAACCAGCCGAAAAACGCGGGACTTTTGAACAAGTTTCTATTCTTGATGCCTATGTAGAACATTTGCTTGGTTATATTCAACCAGACTATATCAAGCCGATGAAGCTTGTGATTAATTCAGGTAATGGGGCAGCAGGCCACGTGGTTGATGCTCTTGAAGCAAAATTTGCTGAAATTAACCTACCTCTGGAGCTCATTAAGGTACATAACAAGCCAGATGGAAACTTCCCACATGGTATTCCGAACCCACTATTACCTGAGTGTCGTGAAGATACCGCGACGGCGGTTCTTGAACATCAAGCTGATATGGGGATCGCTTTTGATGGTGACTTTGATCGTTGTTTCTTGTTTGATGAGAAAGGCACCTTTATTGAAGGTTATTACATTGTTGGACTATTGGCTGAAACTTTCCTTGCTAAAGACAAAGGCGCTAAGATTATTCACGACCCACGCTTATCTTGGAATACGATTGATGTCGTGACTAAGGCATGTGGTACGCCAATTATGTCTAAGACTGGCCATGCCTTTATCAAAGAGCGTATGCGTATGGAAGATGCCGTTTACGGTGGCGAGATGAGTGCACACCATTACTTCCGTGATTTTGCATATTGTGATAGTGGTATGATTCCTTGGTTGCTAGTGACAGAGTTAATGTCTCGTTCCGGTTTACGTTTATCTGAAATGGTTAAATCTCGAATTGAAGCCTATCCATCTTCAGGTGAAATAAATAGTAAGTTGAGTAATCCGAGGAAGGCTATTGATTCTGTATTTTATCAGTATAAAGACCAAGCATTGATTATCGATTATACAGATGGTATTAGCCTCGATTTTGAAAATTGGCGATTTAACTTAAGGACTTCTAATACAGAGCCTGTAGTTAGACTAAACGTCGAGTCTAAGGGGAATGTGAAGCTGATGAAAACAAAAACTGATGAAATTTTAAGTATTCTTAAAGGGAGTAATTAATGAAATATTTAGTTACCGGTTCGGCTGGTTTCATAGGAGCTCATGTATCTTCTATATTGTTAAATAGAGGTCATGAAGTAGTTGGAATAGATAATTTAAATGATTATTACGATGTTTCCCTTAAAGAGTCAAGATTAAAATCTTTAACTAAAAATGATTGTTTTAAATTTCTTCAAATAGAACTGGCCGATAATAAATCAATTATTGATTTGTTTGAAAAAGAAAGATTTGATCGAGTCATTCATTTAGCAGCACAGGCTGGTGTGCGATACTCAATCAAAAATCCAATGGCTTATGCTGACAGTAATCTTATTGGTCATTTGAACATCCTTGAAGGTTGTCGTCATACTAAGGTGGAGCATTTAGTTTACGCTTCATCTAGCTCAGTTTATGGCTTAAATTCAAAGACACCATTTGAAACATCTGACTCTGTTGATCATCCTGTTTCTCTTTATGCAGCAACGAAGAAGTCAAATGAATTAATGAGTCATTCATACTCTCATCTTTATGACATTCCAACTACAGGCCTTCGATTTTTTACTGTTTATGGCCCCTGGGGGCGTCCTGATATGGCCCCATTTATCTTTACTAAGAAGATATTGAACGGTGAAACTATCGATATCAATAATAATGGTGATATGTGGCGAGATTTTACCTACATCGATGATATTGTTGAAGGTGTAATACGTGTTTCTGATGTGATTCCAACTCGTAATGAAGACTGGACTGTTGAATCGGGCACCCCTGCGTCTAGCTCAGCACCTTATGCTGTTTATAATATTGGTCATGGTAGTCCAATTAACCTAATGGAGTTTATCCAAGAAATTGAATCTACCTTGGGCCTTGAAGCAAATAAAAATTTCCGCGAAATGCAGCCGGGTGATGTTTACCAAACTTATGCTGACACTTCAGACTTATTTGAGGCAACTAGTTACAAGCCTCAAATTGGTGTAAAAGAAGGTGTTAAACGTTTTGTTGAATGGTACCGTGAGTATTATAAGGTTTAATTTCTTATGAAATTGATAGTAATTTCATCTAATACCAGTTGGTA
>NZ_JAKJSN010000109.1:0-4094 GCF_050337005.1 Photobacterium japonica
GGCACAACGGCTCCTGATTGTCGAAGTTGTTTTCGCCAATAATACAGCGTTGCTTCACTGATGCCTTCTTCTTTTGCTATCTCCGCGACAGAGCGAGACAACGGTGGTAACAACTTTTTCAAGATGGCTTCTTTTCTTTCTTGCGAATAACGAGACATGTTTCCTCTGTTTCCGCCCCTCTAAATTGATGAATTTTTAACAGTGACAACTATCCTGACACAGGGGGAAACCGAAGGCCTATCGGGTTATTGTAAAATAGAGGTTTTTCAAATTTCATAGGAAGAATCTATCCAGATAAATATAATGAATGGCATGGATTCCTCCTCATCCAGACTCTGCCACACTTGAAGAGTCARACACGAKATATRYTCGGARGTCAKCCTGTCACTTTCACTCTATGGTCTTGATTTTACGCCATTCAAAGAGAGTGAGATTTAGTATCCATAGGAAGATATGGCAGGCAAGGCATTGATTCATAAAACCGCCTTTATAACGTAAAACTCAGGGGGCGCTCTAAGGTTATTGCAACGTTTGCAAACATTCTATTGTTCATATAGATAACCAAGACTAAAGCCAGCCGTACCTGTCCGTGTTGCTATCGCTCGTTTTAAGATAAGAGACAGGGCGATGATCACTTCAAACCCAATAGTACAATTGACGCTATAAAGAAGTGTCTGGCTTGCTCTACACTCGGTATTGAGTGTTGGCTGCGCAACAGCTTAATCCTTATCTGTTATGTTCGTCGCTTTTGTAGCCCTTGAATAGCACGGTTTGTCGAGCCGATTAAATCGGTTCGCTTCAGTTTGTTTCGTATGATCAATGCTTCAGAGAACTGCTTTTCAGCGAGTTCATAATTACCAAGCTCAACGTTCAATTTACCCAAGTGCTGTAAACTGAAACTCAAAGAAAATTCACAACCATAATCCTGACTTTTTAAAAACATGCTTTTTGCGGCTTCCCTGTCACCAGCGTATTGCAAAGCAATGCCTGAAACATGCGTAGACCAAAACTTGTGCTTATCGTTAGATGTCGACGCTTGAACCTTAGAAGCCAGCCAATAAGCCAATTTACAAAAACCGATAATACGTAAATTATCGGCGATCAATATTTGCTGCCACTCAAGCTTTTCTCTTTTTCCTAACGCCTTGAATATGCAGGCTTGATATAGATTTAAAGAAAGTGTCTGGAAAACATTGAAAGTTACCCTGTCTCTTTGATATTCCACCGTGTCCTCCAAGAACATAACAAATGGCATGGACTTCCCCTCATCCGGCTCTGTCACATTTGAAGAGTTAAACTCGATATATGTTCGGAGGCCAGCATGTCACTTTCACTCTATGGCATCGATTTAGCGCCATTCCACAATGATTCGGCTTCAGTATCTATGGTGAGGATGGGGCAGGCAAGGTACTGATCCACAAAACCGCCGTTACAACGTAAAACTCAGGGGGGGATCAAAAGGCATTGCAACACGTGAAAATATACCGCTCGTTATATCGGGAGGTTTAGTCACAATGAGAAAATTGTGATTGATCCTTATCGACGTTTGCGGCGGTATTTTTTGCGACTTCAATTAAATCATAATTGGCATCAAATTGTGATCCTACCCCTGGCCAATAGAATTTGTCATCATGCGGGCAAAGGGTAACAATGACCGGAGAGTCGTCGATAGTTGCCTCCTCACCACGTCCAACAACCACGGTATACAGAATGTTGTCACGTACTTCACCGCGAATCGTATCTATTACATCGGCTTCGTAAAGATGAATGCTTATATATTTATCTTCGGGCAGTTCGTGTACGGTAACATCCGTATGTTTTACGATTGCAGAGTAAGGGGTGCTTACAACGGCTTTGTGTAACGCTTCCATTTGGTTTGCAAGTTGTTCACTGATGAGATTTCCAATTGCGGGGGTATGGAAAACCATAAAAGGAATACATGCTGTAAGAAATAAATGTTTTTTCATGCTGTTTACCATTATTCTATCTGCCCGTGTTGGCTGCGAAAAACCTTAATCCTTGTTTGTTATGCGTAAACTAACGTTGTTCGCCATAGCTTATCAAACTCTTGAAAAGTCGAAAAACGATGGTCAACATAGTCTGGTTTGTGCATATATTCAGTTTTCCATACAGTTACAAGTCCCAAGCTTTTCGCGGGTGCCATATCAGAAGACAAACTGTCACCGCAAAAGCACACCTTTTTACCACTATTGCTAAAGTTGCTTAAGCCCAATTCAAAGATCCTAATATCGGGCTTTTTAACACCAACACCATCTGATGTAAGAATGAAATCAAAATACTCATCAAACCCCAGAGCTGCAATTTTACGCCTTTGAAAGAAATCCCTGCCATTCGTTATGCAACCAATGGAGATGCCACAATTTTTCAGCATTGAGAGTGTCTGTCTTGCACCATGGAAAGGAACCGAAAACTCGTGGAAAGAACGATCAAAAGCAGCCAATAACTCTCGCTCAAGGTGTGGCGAAAAGTTAAAGCGTTTAGATAAAATGCTAAAAACGTGTGGTTTTGGTTGGATGATATTGTTTTGAGCAACAAACTCGCTGACAAATTGTCGCTCCGGTACGTCCAGGCTATTCAACGTAGTGTTTAAAAGCGCGTCAGCATAGCGTCTAAGTGATGCACTTTTATCATGCAATGTATCGTCTAAATCAAATATTATGTTCAACAGACTATCCTTGTCTTCATTATGTCTAACGAATGACATGGAGTACCCCTCATCCGGCTCCGTCACTTGATGAGTCAAGTTCGATAAAATCTCGGAGGCCAGCATGTCACTTTTAACCTATGGCATCGATTTAGCGCCATTCCACAATGATTTGGATTCAGTATCCATGGTGGGGATGGGGCAGGCAAGGTACTGATCCATAAAACCGCCGTTATGACGTAAAATTCAGGGGGCGGTCTAAAGTCCTTGCAACACGTGCAAACCTACCGCTTGCTATCTCGGGAGGAAGTCAGGGATAGGGTTGGGCGGGCACAAAAGATGCCTTCTAACGAATGAGGAACCGCAACCGCGTAGTGTCATTAGGGTCATGGCAAATAAGCTAATAAACAGACCGAATGTAGAGCGGCAGTCCCAAACCTTATATTACCTGACGCTGTTGTTGACAACCGGGGGAGTCCATGTAGCCTCATTAAATTGATTATTCGCCAACACACAAGTTACCTAAAAACTCATTTAGTGACTTAGCTAGTAGAGTCATGTTGTATTCCCAAGGCTCTCCATCATAGTTTGCTTCTTCATGATCCCAATGATAAATGTAACCATATTCATGTGCTTTCAATGAAATACAAAATGCATCTCCGCCAGGGCTATCAGCGAAAGGTAAATACTTTTTTGGAATCATCCCGACATGTTCTGCTACTTGCCTCACTAAGTCATCATGTTTCGATTCATCTAAAACAGCATAGAAGTAACCTACAAAGTCGAAGTGCTCATCATTATGGCGCACTCCATCTAAGCTAGGACGGCCACCATTATTCTCTAATAAAAATGACTTATATTCCGTAGGTAATTCAATGCCAATTTTACTCTCCACGATCTTTAGGTCGTCAGAAGTTATTGGATTGTGGCTATTTAGTAATATCACGATACTTCCATATCAATTTAACGTCTAACATAAGTTGCACCACGGCTAACTCACCAAGCACACTATTCTTTATACTAAAACCGCCGAGTGTAATGCGTCACCTTGATATTTTTGTGTACGCCCAGCATGGGCATGAACTAATGGGGTGAAAGTCCTCTGTAGGAAAATCACCATTTAATCATCAACTTGTTGATATTAAATGTTAACTACTAGCGAATGGCAAGGGCTTTTCCGTGAGGAAAGGTCTGAAGGAAGCCGCGAGCAAAACTGCGAGCTGATGAACAAGAACATCATATTAGGCGTAGGTCAGAGGCGAGTTGGCACAAGACGACGAAGCCAAGTGATTTAATGACCACCGTAAATGATGCAGTTGTGCAGTGAAAGTCCATGTCCTTATCTGGGGAGATCTGCTTAACAAGCGATCGTTAACCTAACCAGCTTGGCCGCTGGTTCAACTGGCCTGGCGCGTGAGCATCATCAACT
>NZ_JAKJSN010000110.1:0-4044 GCF_050337005.1 Photobacterium japonica
GATTTAGCCAGAGCAATCATCGCTGATTGTTACGACCACCTTTTAGTACTCAACCAGCGCATTGACGATCAGGAACATTGCTTTGATATGCTGGTATCGCGCAGCCATAATGCCAAAAAGATAATGAAAGTGGCGGGCATCGGTCCTATTACCGCAACGGCGGTGATTGCCAGTATCGGCAAAGGCGAGCAGTTCGATAAAGGCAGAGCTAGATTTTAATAAAAGGTGCTGCTTGGCTCGGTTTAGTGCCAACCCAATATTCCACGGGCGGTAAACCAAGGCTTGGCCGTATTACCAAAAAAGGCGATAAGTACCTTCGCACACTACTCGTTCATGGGGCACGGGCGGTGATTGCCAGTCTGGGCGACAAAACCGACCGACTCAGCTTGTGGTGTAAAGACTTGGTTGAGCGGCGGGGCTTCAAACGCGCTATCGTGGCATTAGCCGCTAAAAATGCGCGAATTATCTGGTCGCTGCTRCGYCACGACACCGACTACGAACCCATMAAAAATTAACGGATGTAGAAACCATTTGTGAGGGAATCACACACTTCACCGGGTCATTGCAATAGCCAATAATGATGTATGGTTAAGACCATTTGCGGGAAAACCTGATAATGCGGCGGGCACAAAAGATGCCTTCTAACGAATGAGGAACCGCAACCGCGTAGGGTCATCAGGGTCATCAGGGTCATGGTAAATAAGCCAATAAACAGACCGAATGTTATAAGCATCGTGTTGATGGCTTTGTTATGTGCGCTGTTGAACATTAAGTACCATTGGAACATAACGAATACCGTTTAAGCTTAACTCTTCTGATACTGGCTTAAATCCTACTTTTTTATAGAAACCAAGCGCATAAATCGAAGCTTTAACGCTAATTAATTTTGCACCACTTACCGCCTTCATTTCTTCAACTAAACCCTTAGCCACACCAAAACCGTGATATTCAGTTTTAACGTAAAGATGACCAATATAACTTTCGTCACGCCAAGCTATATAACCGATAATTTCGTTATCAATAGTGGCTTTAATCGCTGAATAAATACTGGCATCCTTTACCTTGTCGATATCAGATTTAAACGCCATTTTGATAGCTTTTTGACCTTCAGAATTAAGAAGAGGTACAACATGCTTATCATTAACAGCTTCACCTAATTTAAGAATTACATCTAAATCTTGATGAGTCACTTTTTCATACGATAATTCCATTTTTACTCCTAGCACATAACGAATGGCATAGACTCCCCCTCATCCGGCTCTGCCACACTTGATGAGTCAGGCTCGATAAAATCTCGGAGGCCACCCTATCACTTTCAATCTATGACATTGATCTTGCCAAACATAGCTTCAGTATCCATGGCGAAGATATGGCAGGCAAAGGTACTGATCCACAAAACCCTTTTCTTTCTATAAATTCAAGGGAATATCTAAGGCTCTTGCAACGTTTGCTAATATCCCGCCCTCATTGGCATCTCAGCCTTCACTGGATCTACTGTGCATTGGTTGTTCAAGCCCATTTGCTTTGATTAGCCATCCCAATGTTGCGCATCAATGCGAACAACAAAGTTGCTTACACCTGAGCCGAGCCTGAAGCGGAAGCAGCCATTCTCTTTGAATAGTGCCTACTCGGGTTAACCGATGTATGACTAGGAGGACGCCTAGTCTGGCCCTGCGTAAAACTAGCAGGCAGCGGTGAGACCACAGTAAGAGACCCTCAATATGTGTTTGTTGTAAGCGACGATAATCGACAGAGCGAAGTAGACAGCTTTGTTGTTCGATTATATTGGCTGCTACGCAGCCAAGGGGGATCGCTTTACCCCTTGACACCTCAAAGGCTCATATGTGTTATGCGTGTGCTACTACAGGCAAAAGACTTTTTCTACCCAATCATCTTTTTCAAATGGACCATGAATTGATTTAAAGCACCCTCGGCTTTCTTCAATATTGCGATCCAAGTTTGTCGCAACCCAATCAACAGTGCATATAACTCGATCTGTATCAAGAATGACCCCTTTTACAATACCAAGATGAAGTATTTTGATACCGGTTTGACCTCGACCTTTCATTCTTTTGATCGCTATCCGATCACCCGATTGGATTTGTGACGCATTTTTATACTGCGCAGGTTGAGACTCTTCATCCCAACCAAGCATCCATATTCCCTGTTCAAGAAACTTAGTATCTTGATGCTCAGTTCCTCCCCAAGATGCACCAACAACCCAATAATGATTCATAAAACTCTCCTTTTTGATAAAACGCATAACGAATGACATGAACTCCCCCTCATCCGGCTCTGCCACACTTGATGAGTCAGGTTCGATAAAATCTCGGAGGCCACCCTATCACTTTCAATCTATGCATTGATCTTGCCAAACATAGCTTCAGTATCCATGGCGAAGATATGACAGGCAAAGGTACTGATCCACAAAAGCCTTCTCTTTCTATAAATTCAGGGGAAGATCTAAAGTTCTTGCAACATTTGCAAATATCTCGCCAGCCCTCATTGGTATTGAAACCTGTGGCGCTTCCTATTATTGGGCGCGTGAACTGACCAAACTCGGCGAACTAAAGCGCTGCGCGTGCGTATTCAACTACTGTTGCTGGGTCTGTTTTATTACACGCCACCGACTGTGCCGATAACCGAGACCAAAGCCGTTCGTGTCTGCCCATGCTGCCAGCATGACATGGCCTGCGTAGGCGTCAGCCGACCGAGATAGCCGAAAGGCGAACAGAATAAGGATAATGGTGCAATAACAAGCGACACAGAAGGAAGGTGAAGGTCCAAAGACAGAAAAACAGCTAACTCATTGATAAGTCGACATTCACGTGCTTATCTCGGCATCGCTCGTCTTGAGAAAAGGACTGAGCGATGTTCCCACCAAACCCAATCGCACAATTTACTCTACAAAGAGGCGTCGGACTTGTTCAACACCTGGGATTTAGTGTTGGCTGCGAAACACCTTAATCCTTATTTGTTAGAACTATTCTCCAAATATACCCGGATTGTATTTTTTCCATATTTTCATTTCTACATCCTCGGGGGTATCTGGGTCTTCAGTTGTCCACGTTGGATATTGAACACATTCGATTGCCGTTTTAACCATTTTATCAATCGAGTGATAATACAGATCTATGCCTTGAAAAACACATATAACAGGTTCATTAAAACTATTAGACCACTTGTGATTACTTGCAGGAATTACAAACCAGCCACCATTGAAAGCAGCAAATGGAAAGCAGTCTTTTAGTAAAACACCATCCTCTTCTAATGTATTATCAACACCATGAAATTGGTTCATAGATCTATATTCCGTCTCTGCCTGTTCAAGGCTGATAAAGCTCATATCCCGAAACCAAAATGGGAACTCTTCTTCCCATGCATCGTGTTCCTGCCCACCTTTCCACGTATAGAGATCTTTAATTGAAGTTGGAATTTCAGCTGGAAACCAGTTTGAACATTTAGCTTCAAGTTCCTTTTCTGTTAAAGGTGCTAATAATGATGAAGTTACCAAGTGACCTTTTCTTTCAAAACAAACACAAAGCTCGTTGAGAAGCTGATGTACTGTTTTCATATTTCATAACCCTCCCTAGTTCTAACGAATGACATGGACTCCCCCTCATCCGGCTCTACCACACTTGAAGAGTCAAACACGATATATGTTCGGAGGCCACCATGTCACTTTCAATCTATGGCATTGATCTAGCGCCATTCCACAAAGATTCGGCTTCAGTATCCATGGCGAAGATGCGACAGGCTACGTCTTGACCCACAAAACAGCCTTTACAACGTAAAACTCACGGTGTTTTTCAAGGTAGTTGTCACTAGTTGGTCAATTATTACGCTGCTTCTCTTTCGGGATTTAAGTGTACTGCCCCGATAGGCTGGCAGTTCCTAATATTCTTTGACCAACGTTCTGGTTTCTTGCTTCGATGTGCTGATAACACCTTCTCTCGATGGCTCAGTATTGCTGCATCTTTTCCATTGTGCCGTTCTGACGGCGTAACATAATTTAGACGGCTATGCTTATGTTCGGTGTTATAC
>NZ_JAKJSN010000018.1:0-113238 GCF_050337005.1 Photobacterium japonica
AACCCTAGGTGGGCTATAAACCCACGCCGGTTTTCAAGACCGGTGCTTTAAACCACTCAGCCATCTCTCCTAATTTTTATATCTCTTTAAAAGAGATATGGCGGTGAGTGAGAGATTCGAACTCTCGATACGTTGCCGTATACACACTTTCCAGGCGTGCTCCTTCAGCCACTCGGACAACTCACCACATTGTTGTTGAACGCTGTGCGTCTCAACGGCGGCTAATGTAATCATTACGTCCATCAGGGTCAAGTGCTTTTCTTGAAAAACCATTCAAGTGGTGAGTAATGATCCGATTTGTGGCAATCTACATCAACCTATTGGTATTCGGTACCCATAGGGTAGCAGAAGGGTTACCCTTTCCGCTTTCATTGATCCTCTCTTCGTTCAGCTTATTACGCCAACATCATGGAGTTTTATGATCATTCGGCTTTTACTGACCGTCTTCCTGACGCTCTTACCTTTACTGGGTCCCCCCGCTTTCGCACAAGAAGCAGAGAACGCGGCTCGAGCAACACTGCTCACGGATCGCATTGAAGCCCTGCAGGCACAAACCAATACTCCAGAGATCCTCAAACAGCTCGATCTCCTGCTCAATGCGCAAGACGAGCTAGAGAAAACCGCCGAGTTTGAGCAACTCACACAACATTATCGCCAACTGGTCGAGACCTTTCCAACACGCACCGCCGAGCTGAAACAACGCATTGCCCATTTTGCCGTCACCACCTTTCCCGATTTCAGCCAAATGGATCACGATGCGCTCACACTGGCTATTGCCGATGAAGATCGCATCCTCAAGCAACTGGAGCAAACCCGCAGTACCAGCAAAAATGAACTGCTCGACATAGAACGCGGGATTGATGAGTTCTCCTATCTTTCCTCTCAACTGCGCGAGCGGATAAAAAAAGAAGAGCTGGCGCTACAGTTAATGAGCAACCAGCACGATGACAACGACAACGCACTGATCCATCAAATCACCCAGCAATACCTGCTCAGCCAATTGGCGATGCTGGAAGCGCAACAACTCAGTGCTGGCAACCGACGCACCTTGGTCAAACAACAGATTCAACTCAATAACCTCGAGATAGATGCGCGCCAAGCCTACCGCAATAACTTACAGCGTGAACTCGCCCGTGAGATCCGCAGTGAAACGGAAGCCACACCCGCCCCCACGTCACCCACGTCAGATGAGAGTGAACAGCCACAAGCCCTTCGCCAGTTAACGCTCAATAACCAGCGTTACCAGTCTTTCCTCAAGGCAATCACACGCCAAACGGCGCAGGTACAGCAACAACTCAGCACCACCAAAGAGCACATTCAGGTGGTGGATAAAACCGCCGCCGATCTCAACACCATGGCAGAATGGCTAAAACTGAGCCCCGCTTTCAGTGAAAACCTGCGCACCCGTATCAACCGCTTGCCGGCCAACCCGCCGATCACCACGTTAGATAAAGACATCGCGCAGAACCAAATAAAAAAATACGAATATCAACAACTGCACGATACCTTGCGTGAACGCGCGAGCTTACCGCTCGATCTCGCCCTGAATGACAACGAACAGCAACAGGCCAAAACCTTGATGGCCAGCAACCTCAAATTGCTCACGCAACTGATCGACCAGACTGACACCCTGATCTACCAGCAAGCCACCTTGAAAGTGTCGTATGAACGCCTGAACAGCAACCTCAACGATCTAAAAGTACAGGCCAACAAACAACTCTTCTGGGCACCGGATACCAATGCATTAAGCCTGAATCTGGCACTCTCGACGTGGGAAAAACTCAAATGGTTCTTCTCCCCGTATCAATGGATCGGCTTTATCGCGTTCCCCTCTTCTATAGAGAAAACACCGCTGTTTGTTGCCTTGGGCGGGATCGCCATTCTCCTTGGAGGCTTACGTTTATGCCGCCGTTACTGGAAGCGTTTCCTCGACGACACCAGCAAAAAAATCGGCAAAGTCACCCAAGATAAATTCCGCTTTAGTTATAGCAACGTCTTTTTCGCCTTCTGTCTCGCCTGGCCGATTCCGCTCATGGTGGGTCTGGCTGGGTTAATTTTTTCTGCCGCTTGGCAATACCCCTTTGTGCACCACTTTGGCCAAGCATTAACGGTGCCCATGTCGCTACTGATGTTCTGCTTCATTCGCGAACTGGTGCGCCCCAACGGATTACTGATCAGTCATTTTGAATGGCATCCCGACCTTGTCGCCCGTGCGTTTGGCCATTACCGTCGCTTAATGTGGGTGTATTTACCTATGATGGTGATTCAGCAGTTTGCCCACCTGTATAGCGACATTGATGTGAATGCCACTCTAGGCCGCTTGGCGTTTCTGATCAGTAATGTCGCTATCAGTTATTTCCTCTGGCGGATGTACAAAGAAAAGCTCCCCATGACCTACGGTAATCTTCCGGAGGGGAAAGCCCACCTGGGCCATCACCTGTTCTGGTGGGCGCTCATTATGATCCCGCAAGGGCTGAACTACACCACCCTCAATGGTTATTTGTCATCGTCGCAAGCGGTCATGGAAAAGCTGGAGTTTTCTTCCGTGATTGGGGTGCTCACCATCCTTGTCTACTACCTGACGAAACGCTTAATGCTGATCCAAAAACGTCGTTTAGCCTTTGAGCGAGCCAAAGCCAAGCGACAGGAGATCATCGCCCAGCGGATCGCAGAAATGGAGGAAGACAAAGAAGACGCGGTCGGCAGTAATGAAACCCTGATTGAGATCGAAGAACCAGAAGTGGATCTGGATAAAATCAGCGCCCAGTCGCTGCGCTTATTGCGCTCACTGCTGTTGATCGTATACCTGTCTTTCTTGTCTGTGGTATGGGCTGATCTTTATCAGGCCATCTCTTACCTCGGTGACATTACCCTGTGGAGTGTGCCGAGCACCATTGATGGGATTGAAGAACTCAGTGCGATTTCGCTGAAGAACATTCTGCTGTCGATCATCGCCTTTTGGGTCACCGCCATTTTGGCGCGCGACTTACCCGGTGCGATGGAATTGCTGGTCTTGCAGCATATCGACCTCTCGCCAGGCACCGGTTATGCCATTACATCACTGACCCGCTATCTGGCCATTTTCCTCGGTATCATTATCGGTTCAGGCTTAATTGGTTTTGACTGGTCAAAGCTGCAATGGTTGGTCGCCGCACTGGGTGTCGGGTTAGGCTTTGGGATGCAGGAGATTTTCGCCAACTTCATTTCAGGCTTGATCATCTTATTTGAAAAGCCGATCCGGATTGGGGACACCGTGACCATTCGTAACCTGACCGGGATCATCGCGAAAATTCAAACCCGTGCCACCACGATTGTCGATTTCGACCGTAA
Organism: Photobacterium japonica; assembly: GCF_050337005.1. Classification (NCBI taxonomy): domain Bacteria; kingdom Pseudomonadati; phylum Pseudomonadota; class Gammaproteobacteria; order Vibrionales; family Vibrionaceae; genus Photobacterium; species Photobacterium japonica. The sequence goes on from NZ_JAKJSN010000018.1 coordinate 3,331, forward strand.
AGAGGTGATTGTGCCGAACAAAGCCTTTGTCACCGAGCAGTTCGTGAACTGGTCGCTGTCTGACCCTATCACCCGTGTGACCTTGTCGATCAGCGTGCATTATGCGGCCAATGTGGATTTGGTGACGAAACTGCTGTTTGAAGCGGCCGACGAGTGCGATTTGGTGCTGGATACCCCGGATCCAGAAGTGTTCTTCTTGAGCCTGACTGCCGACAGCCAAAACTTTGAAGTACGGGCTTACGCGGCCGAAACGGCGCACCGTCTGAGCCTGACCCATGACTTGCATAACCGGATCAAACAGAAGTTCAACCATCACGGCATTGACATTGCCGCGCCACAGTTAGAAGTGCAAATGAAACGTCGCCCACAAGTACGCCCCGCCTAAAACGCAAAAGCCCCTGAGTTCACACTCAGGGGCTTTCTTTATTCTGCCACTTTTTCAGCCCGCGATAGGCGGAAGAGATTACGCTTGCTGGTAATATCCCGGTACGCGGAACATACGGCGACACATTTCAAGGAATTGGCCGTATACCACGCCCAACGCACCAGAAACAAAGGCGTTACTTGTAACGGCTGTAATGATTTGGTCGATATCGGCACCGACCACCAGCAAAATACACGCATAGGCCGGAGACTGGAACATCACATACGCCACCATATCTGATAGGCCCTTCATCCAACGACTGTCTGACAAACGCGTCCCTTGACGGATCATCATGTCGCGGAACATCCCGTATGGCCATGCAATCGCAATGTTCACTGGAATCGATAATGTACGCGAAGCCAATGACTGCTCTAACGTCATACCCGATACAAACACTTCAATCAGCATGCCTGTAATAAAACTAAAAACCACCATGGCAAACGTATCAGCCGCAGCACTTCTTACGTTAAATGGGCCCTTAACAGACATAGCGAACACCTCGAATCACAGTAAATACAACCAAAGGGATAGATGAAAGCAGTCAGATAAACTTAATGATTAACACTGACTAGTTAATGTGCGTATTAGAACAGCTTTCATTCGGAATTACCCACCGAAAAACAACCATGTTTGTAATATTACTACTGCTTTTAGTTCGATTTCTGGTGAAAACCGCTACCAAGGCGCACTTTTCGTGCCACAATGTAAAATCTCGACATCCCCCCACTCTAAAAAAGGAAGGTTACTCACGTAAAAATGGCCTTATCAATAGAGTTAAGCATCCATTTCATATAGTGATAATCATATCCCCAACTTACATGGAAAAATGGGCAGTTAATGAAACAAATCAATCAACACAAAGCATACAATAAAAACAAATGCATAATAATCACTAACTTAAACCCAAGCCACAATCCTACCCATATTATCCAACTCTAAAAAATAGCCATCTCATCGTCATAAAACCCTCTTTATCACACGGGTTAATATGCCTTTATGTTGATTTAGATTCAAAAGTAGGGATAGAAAGTAATAAGACAAAGAAACACCGCGCAATCCGAACACTAAAAATCGTTCATTGACGCTAAAACACCATCGAAGACAATAAACACAACAGAGCTAAACTCCACACTCTAGACTAAATCCAGTTTTAAATGCTAAAAACATCATCACCCGTTAATCTCAATACCTTTCATGCTTTATCACCTTGCTCTCGGGGTCGTTGAGCACCACGCTCCGGTGAGATCACGCACAAAACAGGTATTACATGCCGACACCTCTTTATCTTTCGCTGTAGATTTCGCATAGTAATCAATCGCTTTACTCTACATTCTCACCTGCGAAGGAACGCATGAACCAACATGGATAAGATCCTCGCCGTTATTGATGTTATAGAATCTCACCTAACAGAAAACGTCAGTGTGGAAACCATCGCCCAGCGGTGCGGATACAGCCGCCACTATCTGCATCGTCAGTTTAAACATGCGACAGGGTTATCGATCAGTCAGTACCAGCGTTGCCGTTTGCTCAGCTTGGCAGCCAAACAGCTGGGAGAAAGTGACCAGCGGATCTTAGATATTGCCGTGGAAGCCGGTTTTGAATCGCAAGAAGCCTTTGCCCGCGCTTTTAAGCGTTTTGCCTTTGTCGCCCCTAAAAATCTGCGCCAACAGCCAGTCTGGGCTGAACGCTTGCTTTTTTCTCGCTTAGATGCGGCACTGTTGCACCAATTAGCCGTTCTTAGAGACTGTCCCGCTAACATCCACCCAGCCCCAGCTCGTCGCTGGGCCTGCTATGCGATCCGACAAGATAATCTACACCGCACGCCACGTATGGCACATGACGTTCAACAAGGGGTCGAGGCCTTTTTTCGCCAACCTTTTGCCCAACCCTTCATGGCTTTTCCGTACGTGATCATGGAATTGAATGAGCATCACCAATACGCCAGTTCCACCTTTCCATTAGCCATCGCTTTTGCTGTGAACGCCGATACCCCCTTGCCCAGCGTCATGTTTGAGGTTCACCAACCTGCTCGCATGGAACTGCATATCTCGATGCCCTCGATCGATTATATTCCCGCGCTGTATTATCACTTAGCCGTGCGAATGGGCACCGATCCCGCTCTTCAACGGATCGAAGCACCCACTCTCTGGCACTACAGTGATGACAAGCGTACTTTTCATGCCAACTTTGGTCTTCATGACACCGCCATACCTGCATCCCACTCTCAGCCAGAGCTCGTTCATCTTCCGCCATCAACCGTTCCCGTCCACTGGCATACCTTGCCTCGCAGTAAATGGGCAGGCACACGCCGTCTGCATACCTTATGGTCGGATTACACAAAACAGATTAAGAGACTGATGAAAGCGGAATGCTCATCCCGACTGATCGCCTTTGGGGATCCCGCAGCGGATCCAAATCAGCAATATCGTGTGGCATTTAGTGAAACAGCGGAAGGACAAACCACGCAAACACCGCCTGATCATCTAAGCACGCGTCCTCTTAACATTGGCGGGACTTTTTTGCGGACGGTATGGGAAGGAAAAAACATTTTTGAATTAGAAAACGCCATAGAGCGCTTTTACGGCGCAATGCACCATGACCCGCATTTTTATTATGCGCCAGGGCCTGAATTAATCCGCAATCTGACCATCGAGAATGATCAGATTGCGTTTGAGTTGCTCACCCCGGTGAAATCTCGTCGAGGAGGATAAACGTCGTCTATCCGTCAATGATCATCTCACTCTAAGAGAGCGATTACTGAAAATACGCCAGCCGTAAGGTTTGTCGCTGGGCTTGCGTATGGGCAAATTTCACCTGCGGCATCGACGGTGGTCCCGACAAGATGGGATTATTCGAATACCCCATGCCTTCTTTTGGCATCCCATTGCTGTCTCTGGTCAGGGCCTGATCACCATTACTGTCTTGATAGACAAACACGGCATAGTGTCCACGGGCTAAGCCTTCAAGCATAATGCCTTCGCTCACTTGCGCGGGTGAGTAGGCCTGTTCATGCACACTGGCCGCTCCCATTAAATTATCCGTTTCGGCATACACCGCCACCACCACAGGCGCATCGGCATCACGTACCCCGTTGACTTGTATCATCAATGGATAATGTCCCTCAGCAGTATTGTGTGCCAGATTTTCAAGTTCACTCACATCATTTTTCGGCAGCACACTCATGGCGACCACCACTGCGCACACACCAGCAGCACATATCCCCCTCTTGATATTCCGTGCCAATATCGGCTTCACATCAGGCTGCTGACGCGCGGCCAAATACCATGCCGGCAACCACAATGACGCACAACATAGTGCGACAACAGGCAAATACATCCCCTCTGCACGCAAAGAAAAGAGCATGGGGGCACAGAGATAAATTAACACGGTCTGAAAGCTGAACACCTGCAATGAATAACGGCCGATATAACTCAGTGGATGCCACACTAAGGCGCGCGGAAAGCGCTGGATCACCACGGCGAACAAATAGACCCACACACCCAGACTCAACAATCGGATCCACGCAAGCTCCGTCTTATTCCCTAACTGATAGAGTGTTTGAGGTTTCAGCCCCCAATCCCAGAATAATCCGTTTTGCGCCGCCATGATAAAGCCGGCGATAAATACGCAAAGCACCGTCAGGGCTGGATGCTGCCACCGGAACGTACGGTTCTGACAGGCAAAGCCCAACGCACTGCTCAGCACAAAGAGTAGCTGCCACGCAATCGGATCAAAAAAGCCCGTTTGTACCGTCAAACTCGGCGCCATCCATGCGTATAACGGCACCAGCATGACATCACTGGCCCAATCGCTCATCAACCAACAGCCGACACTGACCGCCACCACAAGTAGCATCCAGCCCCGTCGGTACGCCGCAATCAACAACGGCAGCAACAACATAAACATCACGTACAGCGGCAATATATCGAGATAAAAAGGCTTGTTGATCAATAACACGCTCAGCAACAGCGCGGGCAACGGATCGCTGACTAACCCACTGGCATTGGCACTCAGTACACCGTATGCCATGGGGGAGAAGGCATACGCCAATGCTAACCACACCACAATCACGCCCAAACACACGAGGTGATAGCCATAGATGGTTAAGGCGCGGTGATGGGCTTTTTGCCGTAGTTCTTGATTAGAATGCGCTGGACGACTGTAAATCGCACCAGCTAACAGCCCGGAAATAAACACAAAACCTTCTGCCGCCCCAAACTGGCCGAATGGCTGTAGCGTGAAGCCTTGCAAAAAGGTCGAGCCGCCACTGATCCAAATGAGGTGGTTGAACGTCATTAATAACAGTAATACGCCTCGTAAACTGTCTAACGCAGGTATCCTTTTCATGGTGAGTTCCTTCATAACGAAATTGCCTTATTGTGGCGTAACTCACCGACCCAGATCTGACCGTATGTGCTCTCCCCCTCTCACGGGCTCAGCAAAATCAACCCGCAGACAGCGTGATCACTCGCAAAACGCCCTTGGCCCTCTGTGTAGAATGCACGGGGTATATACAAGGAGATGACTATGCCCGGTGCTTTTGCTCACATCACGGCGGTGAATGTCGCAGCCGCGAACTCAGCCCTGAGAACCCTCAACATGCCCAGAGCGGCCAAACGCGTGTTGTCGCAACACAAAAAATATATCGAACTGGGCAGCGTCAGTCCGGACTACCCCTATTTAACCGTCACCGACACCACGCAAAGCCTGTGGGCCGATCGCATGCACTATGACGCCGTCGGCGAGTTACTGGCTGAATTGGTAGAACAGGTGAGAGCCTGTGATGCGAAAGAAAAAGACAAAGCCTTTGCTTGGCTGTGTGGTTTCGTCGCCCATGTCGCGGCCGACATTACCATTCATCCGGTGGTGGAGCTGAAAGTCGGACCTTATGCAGAAAACAAAAACGACCACCGGATCTGCGAGATGCATCAGGACGCCTATGTGTGGGTCAAACACATGAACCTTGGCGAGTTGGGTTATGCCGACAGGGTAAAAGCCAACATCGGCACCTGTAGCGATCCAAACGATGAGGAAGCGCTGGATCCCACCCTGTGCCACATTTGGGCAACAGCGCTATCAAAGGTACATGCCGACGTTGCCCAAACAACGCCTCCCAATATCAACGCGTGGCATCACGGGTTTCTGTTTGTGGTTGATCTTGCAGAAGAGTCAGACAACCTTTTTGCTTGGGCACGTCATGTGGCCGCCAAGCTCGGCCTGACGTATCCGCAATCCGATGAAGTCGACATGGCGTTTATTCAAGACTTAGCGACCCCAGAGGGCACGCAACACTATGACGCCATCTTTGAGCGCGCCATTGGCACCATTCATCAACTGTGGGAACAGGTGGCCGCTGCCGTGTATGACGATGCACCCTTAACCGCCTTTAAAAACTGGAACCTCGATACCGGCCACTGTGAAGATGGTCAACTCACCGCATGGAGCTGAACATGAAAGGATGTATTCTCTTTATCACCACATTGCTACTCACCGCCTGCATGGCGCGCGCCCCCTATTCCGATGAAACCATGTATGACGTGGCTTCCCACCTGAAAGATGTCTCTCAAGCTGTCGATGGGGAAATCAAGTTCGGTGATATCGCTAACCTCACGCACGCACAGATCATCCAGCAAGCCATGGCGTCTGATCCGCAAAAACTCGACGCGCTCAAACCTTATCAACTTCAGCTTGCCATTCAAGGCGACCATGCGGTGATGCTGCTGTGTGATAACGATGTGGCATTGATGGAAGATGCAGGCTGCAATGCCGCTTTCGACACGCCGTATTGGCAAGATCCCAAAAGCGACACCTGCTCCGTACGTTTAGATGCCCAAACGGTTTGCCCAGAGTAAACATCACCGCTTGAGGTCGCAAACGGCCAAGCCGGACTCTCTGGGCATATACTGCCCAGAGAGCCTGACAATTCTTACATTTCGTTACCCTTTACCTGTGACTAAAAAGCATTACTTGAAGCAAGATCATGCTTTGCATTTTCCTGACATTCGCCAGATTTTCCCGCTAAACACCTATGCTATTTTCCGCTTCGCCAATGGGGCAGTCTTTTAAAAATAGGCATAACAATGAAACGATACGCAATGCTTCCTCTGTTCTCTTTAGCAATGGTTGGCTGTGGTGGCGGCAGCAGCGATGGCGGTGAGACCACCTCTCCATCTACGGCTTATTCAGTAGAAGGCACGATTGAACGTGTGACAGAGACGGGCATTGTGGTCAACGGCAAAGAATACCCGGTTGATGCGGTTAACTACCAAGGCCTATCAGAGTCGGTTTCCTTCCTTGCTGGCAAAGAAAACATGATGGTACGCCTTGGCAGTGACAACAGTCGCCGTGGCGGTATGCAGGTTGAGCTTGAGCCAACGTTTACCGGCCAAATCATGTTTGCCCCACCCACGCCAGAAAAACCTCACCGTTTCTTAGTGAACGGTGTTGAGCTGGAATTTGACCGCCTGTCGAAGAATATTGAAAACGGTGACTGGGTCATGGTGTCTGCTCTGCCAACCGCCAATGCCGGTTACAAAGTGCTGTCTGTGATTGAATTCAACAATGAATTTGGCCAGCTAGCAGAAGCTGAAGGTCGTATTAGCGAACTGAACGAGAATAACGGCACCTTCAAAATTGGCCACTCGTTACTTGTGCGATTTGATGTCAATAAATTCGACACACTGCGTAACGGCATGTGGGTCGAAGTGATGGGGTCATTCAATGACTCAGAACACGATCCAGAGCTGAGTGCAGAAACGATCACCCATGAAGATTACTCTCACATCACTCATGATGGTGAAATTGAAGGGATCGTGACGTGGGTTGCCAAAAACAAAAAAGCGTTTGAACTCAACTACCGCGCGCAAATTAAAGTGAACGGTGCGACCGAGTTTGATGACGGCAACAAAAACGATTTGAAGCCGGGCGCATGGGTAGAAGTCGAACTGCGTAACAACCAGAACAAGCTGATCGCCGAAGAAATCGAATTTGAAGGCCGTGATGATGACAATGGTGATTGGGACGCGCTGGAGTTTGAAATCGAAGGTTATGTGGGTGATTACCACTACGGCAACAAGACCTTCACCATTAACGACATCACCATTCACACTGATGCACGCACAGAATACGAAGACGGTGCAAACTTCGGCAACATAAACCAAGAATACGTCGAAGTCGAAGGCATGTGGATTGACGGTAAACGCATCGCCCGTTCAATTGAGATCGAAGATGCAGACGATTAATCCTCGTCACGCGTCATCGCTTTAACATGAAAACGCACCACTGCTATTATCCGCAGTGGTGCATTTTTTCAGCCCTTCGTGTTAGCCGTAGATAATTCCCCCTACAAATCAGACCGTATCACTACAATGTCACCAACACACACTGCGTGATTTTCTGATCAATCAGCGCTTCTGGACTGCTTAAATCCACCGTCATATCCGGATCAAACGCAATATACAAATACGCCTTCGGTGCCGATAAATCAGGGAATACCCGTTGCGGGCCTTCCACCAGTTTGCATACCATGTCAGTAAAAGCAGCGTCACCCAATTGATGCGCACACGCCAAGGCTTTGGTAAAAGTATGGGTACAACGGGGATGCACGTTCTCTACCCCGAAACTGTCAGAGGCAATAATGGCGTCTTTGGCAAACACCAACTCAGCCAAATCCGCATCGGTACAGAACTGGCGGAAATACGCGCCAATGCCTTCCAGCTCACGTACCACCTCATAGTACGCTTGCTCGACAGACATCCCTTTATTCGTTGCTATCTCGTGTAATTGCAAGCCATTGTAAGCAGGAATACGACAGGCAATCACCACATTGGCAAAGTCATACGGCGGGTTCTGCTCAAGGTATGCGATCACTTCCGCTTGCGTCATCTTGCTCCATGAATCACTCTCCGGCAGGAACTGGCTCAGGGTGGTACAGGCAAAACTGAACGGATACACATCCCACGTTACCGGAAAATCCTGTTGCTCAATCAAAGTCTGAAAACGGGCAAAGCGATCTTTCACCTGACCGATATGCGTCGCCCCTGCAAACTTCAAATGGCTGATGTGGCAGTGGGCATTGGCCCCTCGGTGACACGCAAAGACTTCGTCGAGTGATTCAAACACTTGCGCATTCTGATTACGGATATGGTAGTTGTACACGGTAGGAATTCTGGCCACCAGCTTACGCAGCAGTGTTTGGAACACCGCTTCTGGCAGGGTTTTCAACGGATGATACGCGAGCCCTACGCTGATCCCCGCAAACGGATACGCCTCAAAAACAGCCGCTAGCGTGTCAACGTAGGCATCCAGATCGGTCTGCTCAGTGACCGGATACGAAAACAGATAGGCGTTCAGCCCCAACAGCTGGGCATGCACCCTGCCAGCGTTTTCAGCCGCGGCAAACAGCGCATCAAAGCTGGTGAAAATCGAGCCTTTGGTGCCAAGGAAGGCCGCGTATTCTTCAAAGGCTTCTCGTGTGACCTGTGTTTCATCAAACACCGCGTGAAATCCACACAATCCTCCCACCTGAGCCGCCACGCCCATGTTCTTGGCGAACTGATTGGCGGTATCTGAATCAAAATAGAAATCACTGTGGGTGTGAATATCGGTCAGTGCGGGGATCAGATAGCCGCCATCAACGAGTTCGCCAGCGAGACTCGCGCCATCCCGATCAAGACGTTCCACCTCAATGCTCTCAATATCAGTAAAGCATCGGTTCGTACTATCAAAAAATTGTATGTTGCTGATCTTCATGTTTCAGGTCTATCCGTAGAAAAATTGCCCTCAACATACGCGATAGCCAGATAAAATACGGTGAGAGATCTCGCATCAGCTCGATTATATGATTTCAAATAACAAGGATAACCTCTCTCCAGCGTCGGCCACTGTTTGAGCAAACACAGAAATAAACGAAAGCGAAAGGTCTGCAAGATCTGATTATTCGCTTCCAAGGCGTGAAGCAAAAAGAGGAATAAGGGTTTGTTATGTCGTGCCCCAGTCGAACTGGGGCGTGGCATTGCCATCGGTATGATGATCGCTCACTGATTTGTCGATGAAATGGGATCCTTGAACGCCAAGTAGGAAATATTGGCGTCTATATTCGCTTTTTTAGTGAATACAATTTGATAGGCAACTGATTGATATGCTACATTTTCGACTGTTTTTTTGTCGTGGAATATGTCGTGAATCTGTCTGAATTAGTACTGTCATACAACAGTGAAGCTGGCCAAGCGCCAGTTAGAACACAAACAATTGATGGCGAGCTTTACTTTTCACTATTTGATGTAACAAAAGCAATATCTACAGAGAATAGAATTTTAGCTCCAGAACTTCCCAGCAAAAGACTCATTGGACTTTTAAAAGCTCATGCTACTCATCTTTTACCTGATGAAATATATATACCTCAGAGCTTACCTAAAAATATTGATGAGCCTCACCGTGAAAGCTATGTCACTAAAGCTGGATTATTTAGGGTTATACTCCAAGATAAAAGCCCTGCCTGTCGTAAATTTCAGAAATGGGTTTTAGATGACGTATTACCTGCTATTATGGAAACAGGACAATACAACTTACCAATCCAAAATAGTGACTCTGATATAGTAACGCTTACCAAGCTATTCTTAAAGGGAATGGAAGATAGAGAAAGAGCGGAAGCTGAAATTAGAACTGATGTATCAGGATTAAAAGGTCGCGTACAATCACTCGAAGATAAACAAGAATTTTATTCTGTTGAAAATTATTCAATAACTCAATCATTACCACATGACGTAATGTATGAGGTTTTTATTTGGTGTACTAACATTTGCTCCAGTGGTGATTCACAAAAAATAAAGTCTTCTAGCCAATTTAACAGAGCATTCAAGTCACATATCATCGATGAAGCATACAATATTTGGCATAGTAACAGAATAAAATCTAAAACAGTTTAAGATCTTTAAGAAGATCAACTGAAGTAATAAAGGTAACATCAAAACGGATAGATGTTACCTTTTATTTAGCTGTAATCATTCAGTCTATTAGCCCTGAACATGCTCGATCTCTTGATCAGCAAGAATCGCTTTCGCTTTTACCATTTCTTCTGCGTCACCGTGAACAATCACAAGGAATTTATCGGCTTTAATCGCAGCGTTGTATTTCACGATGCTGTCTTTTGGAATACCGATGCTGGCTAATGCACCGCCTACCGCACCCAAACCGCCGGTCACGACCGCACCTTCAATCGCACCGACAACGGTAGATACGATTGGACCTGCGACCATCATGGCACCCACACCCGGTAGCCAGAACAAACCGGCACCAAATAGTGCACCCCATACACCGCCCCACAATGCGCCGGTGGTACCCCATGTTTTAACGCGATCGCCGGTATTATAGAAACCCGCGACGTTTTCTTCGCTGTGATAGCCTTTACCCAAAATTGAGATTTTAGAGACATCGAATTCCGCATTTTGTAGCGTCTTAATCACGGCCTCTGCTTCTGTATGAGTATTTACGATTGTGATTATTTTCTCTTGCTCTTTCATAATACATCCCCATTTTGAAAACTGATTTGTTTATTTTTATTCGCTGGTTTGATGTTATGCCTTCTTTTTTTTCGTGCCTACCACCAGAATTGGTTACTAGGTTTACTCTTTTGAGCGATAACAACAGGGGCAATTATTCCACCAGCAAATAACTAAGCAGATAAAGGTAAATAAAAAAATATGCAAACAGGCGCACTTAATGGCACGTGATTGCGATGAATATAGAGAGGGGAAAGCCACATAACTGCGCATTATGAATAATCATGCAGGCGTGTTTATCCTGTTATATGCCCATTTTTGCACGATAAAAACAAACAATGTCACTCAGTTGACGATGGTGACACAGGAAAACCAACAAAAAGACTGAGTGAAATATAAGCAATTTCGCATTTAGAGAGCAAATCATGATATCAAAAAAGAAAAAAGCCCAGCGGGTCGGCTGGGCTTTGTATTGAAAAAATGAGGTGTTAGGCTAACACTGGTTTTTCTTCTTAGAAGAAGAACATCCGCTACTTTGCGAACAACCCGCGCATGCCCCACCCTTACGCTTCATCGCGACTAATTTATAAATCGCTAAAGCCAAAATAATCAGTATGCATAGCGACACAAGTATGTTCGTCATTTCGACTCCTTACTGTAGGCTTAAGCCCAGTTTCTGCTGCTCTTTGAGCGAACCTTTTCTCAGTAGGCTAAACAGGAAGCCTATCAACGCGAGACAGACAGCCAAACCATAAACAAAGCCTTCGCCCAACGCGCCTGTTGTGGCAAAGGTACCCACTTGGTAGATGGTAAACGCACAAACGTATGCAATGCCCAGTTGTAAGCTAATACCACCCAGCAACCATTTTTTGTTTTCCAACTCGGCATTCATCGCACCGATCGCCGCAAAACATGGTGGTGTGAACAGGTTAAACACCAAGTATGCCAGTGCCGCGACAGAAGATAAGCCCATCACCGTTGCCACGTCTGCACTGCCCGATACCAACGCAAGCTCTTCGGTATCGATAAAGTTAGTGATGCCATACACCACAGCCAACGTACCGACTACGTTTTCTTTCGCGATAAAGCCCGTGATTGCAGCGGCAGCCAACTGCCAGACACCAAAGCCCAGTGGGATAAGTACGAAGGCGAACGGTGAAGCCAGACCCGCAAGAATACTGGTGCTCTCTGCGCCTTCCGCCACAATGTCAAACTGCCATGTGAATGTCTGCATAATTTGAATCACAGCATTACACAGCAAGATGATGGTACCCGCTTTGATGATGAACGCTTTACCACGTGACAACGTTGTGTTCAGCGCCAGTTTCACGCTCGGTACGCGGTATTCAGGCAGTTCAAGAATGAAGAATGAACGCGTGCTCTTTTCACCGGTAATTCGGACGATAAGCAATGCGCCCAGAATAATCAGGCCAATACCAGCAAAGTACATGCTGGTGCCTACCCATGCTGCATCTTGGAAAAAGACGCCGGCAAACAAAGCAATAACGGGCAGTTTTGCGCCACACGGCATGAACGGTGTCAGCATCGCCGTTGTACGGCGCTGGCGCTCATTCTGGATAGTACGTGTAGCCATGATGCCTGGAATCGCACAACCGGTACCGATGATCATTGGGATGATGGATTTACCTGACAAGCCCACTTTTTTAAAGAAACGGTCCATGATGATAGCAACACGCGCCATGTAGCCACTGTCTTCCAGCAATGCTAATAGGAAGAACAACACCATGATCAATGGCAGGAAGCCAACAACGGCACCCACACCGCCGATGATACCGTCCAATAACAGTGCGCTCAGCAGCGGTGATACATCCGCTCCCATCGCCCCTTCTACGGCGCCATAGAAGCTATCAATCCAGCCAACAAGCGTGTCGGCAAACAGCGGACCCACATAGGTTTGTGAAATCGAGAATACGCCCCACATGATCAAGGCAAAAATCGGTAAACCCAGCCACTTATGCGCCAGCACGGTATCCACTTTGTCGTGAATCGTTGGCTCAGCACTGCTGACTTGGCGCGTTTCAATCTTCGCGACAAGCTGCTTAACGAACGCGAAACGATCCGCATCCATCGCCTGTACCGATTCGGCATCTTTAATGTCATCGTATTGCTGAGTAAACGGTGCCGTTTGCGGCTGCCCTTTCATTTCTGCAGCTTTAGCCACAAGCGTCGATAGCGACGCATTGCGCGCATCTGCAGCCACGGTTTCAACCACCGGACAACCCAATAGCTGGCTCAGTTGTGCCGCATCTACCGTCAGTTTCTTGCTTTTGTTCAAGTCACACTTGTTCAACGCGACAACGACAGGAATACCCAATTCTAAAAGTTGCGTGGTAAAAAAGAGGCTTCGATTCAGGTTTGTCGCATCCACAACGTTCACAATGACATCGGGATTTTCGCTTTTCACATAGTCGCGTGTGATGGTCTCTTCCAGCGTAAACGGTGACATGGAATAAGCACCCGGCAAGTCAACCACGGTGACCTCGCCATGAGTCCCGCTCAACTCTTTTTTCAACGGGGCTTCTTTTTTGCTGATGGTCACACCTGCCCAGTTACCGACGCGTTCTTGCTTACCACTGAGGGCATTGAATAGGGTCGTTTTACCGCTATTCGGGTTACCCGCTAATGAAATTTTCACAGATCTATCTCCATGCCAAAAGATCCCCTCACGTACTTGCAATGTGCCGGCTTGTGTCGCGCCAGGTTACTGAGTGTCTGTCACTCTGTACCGAGGGTAAAATGGGTGATTAATATAAAAACGGTTTAATTCAGAAGGACAGTTTTCGCTAAATCGGAATCAATGCTGTAACGCGCATCTTTCACTGAAATGACATACGTATCAGACAGTACAGAAACGACAGTGATCGGCTCGCCCGCATAACACCCTAATGTATTGAGGAAATGCGCCATTTCTTTGTCATCTTGGCCAATGCTTTTGATGGTGTATTCTTGATTGATTGTGGCGCTGATCAGCGAATGACAATCGTTGTGCTGTGTTTTACTTTTTCTAAAAAAACCAAACATCTGTCCACGTTCCTCAATGGTTCAGGACGCACGGATGCCCTTGAAGGCCAACCGCATGCATCCTGAATAATAATTATTACTCTTTGAGAATAATCGAAGGGTGAAATGAGAAACCCAACCTGCAAGTCAACATGAAGGTAAACGTGCTCAGGATTCTCATGGCGTACCATCGATGATGCTCGTTAAAAACAATGATTAGCACTTTGAGGTGCGGGAATGTGACCGTTTTACTCACCCACTCACTTAACGCAGAGTCCACATCATCGTAACGGACACGCAAAATGATAATCATTGTTATTAAGCTTTAATTTTCCCTGAATATCGCATTGCAAAAGTTGCGCGAAATCAATTTACAGCTGAAAACCACGGATAAATAGCCAGACTGTATTGGGCTTCATGTTTTACACCCTCAAATATTTAGATGTTGGTATATGAATATAATTCTTTATATCGGAAGGCTATATCTTAGGGAGGCTTAGTTTATTGAATTAGCAGTTTTTTAAGGAAGTCATAACTATCAAACATGCTATTTATATCTATGTTAGCCCTCAGCAGCGTGAACGCGCCAAAGTCCAACACGTTAACTATGTGCGTAAATAATGACATTCACACAAAGTATGCCTGTCCACCAATAGGGTTAAGCACAGCGACGGACGACACCGAAACACCAAACGTAAAAAAACCGCTAACAGCGTAGCGGTTTCTTTGAATGTGGTGGAGCCAGACCGAGGTATAGGGGGATTTGAAATCCCGTTGCCACAAAAACACCAGACGTAAAAAAGCCGCTGTAAAAACAGCGGCTTCTTTGAATGTGGCGGAGAGATAGGGATTTGAACCCTAGGTGGGCTATAAACCCACGCCGGTTTTCAAGACCGGTGCTTTAAACCACTCAGCCATCTCTCCTAATTTTTATATCTCTTTAAAAGAGATATGGCGGTGAGTGAGAGATTCGAACTCTCGATACGTTGCCGTATACACACTTTCCAGGCGTGCTCCTTCAGCCACTCGGACAACTCACCACATTGTTCTGTCAAGGCTATCGCCTCAACAGGGTCGCTACTATAAGGGCACTTCGCAGACAGGTCAATAAAAAATCTTGATAATCAAACTCAAGCGATGACTTTTTCACCATCCCACGATTATCCCCCACGACTACTGACACTGTTTCTATCGCCCTGCTACAATAGCCACAACACTGGGTTTACCCGCAAGCTCCGGCAACCCGGGCATCACCCTATTTATATATTGCCTAATTAATTCCTTAAGTGAGAGAGTCTTATGTCTTCACCCTTACGTGATCTGCTAGCCAATCCACAACTGGCGGAGCAACTGCTCTCTGAAGCGCAAACCCGCGGCTTTGTCACCGCGATGGCGGCGGCACCCCACCTGCTTGATCCAGCAGAATGGCTCGCTTTCTTATGGGGCGGCGAAGAAACCTCGCCATTTACCAGCCAAGAAGAACTCGAAGCCTATGCCAATGCTGTCGTCAATATGTGGAACGAAAGCCGTGAGTCACTGCTGACGGGCACATGGCAATGGCCAGAAGACTGCGCATTGGATGACAAAGAATTAGTGACCGAGCAAACGCGTGAGTTTTCTGAAGGTCTACTGCAAGGCTGGCAGCTATCCCGCGATGACTGGGAAACCGTGATGCCAGAAGAAAGCGAAAACAACGCCCTATTGGGTGGCGTGCTGCTTTGCTTCAGCCTGCTGTTCGATCCTGAAAACGCCATTGAGGCGCTTGCACAAGAAGGCGCTGATGGTTTGGCACAGTTTGAAGAAATCTTCGCGTCTGTACCGACCATGCTGTGTGGCCTGAGCATGCGTGCTTATGAGTTGGTGAATGCTGACTAACTGATTGCACTTGCAGACAGTTAGGTGACATCGCGGCAAAAACAAAAAAACGACAACAAAAAAGCGACGTGAGATGGCCTCTACGTCGCTTTTTTCATGCTCAGATTATCGGTTAAGCATTGCCTTTCACTTGCAGTTGTAACTGCGCCGCGAAATCCAGCATACGGTTCAGTGGGATCAGCGATTTTTCACGCAAACTGTCGTCCACAAACACTTCATGCTGCTCACCGCCTTCTGCTAGCGCGGTTTCAATGGCCAATAACCCGTTCATGGCCATCCACGGGCAATGCGCACAACTTCGGCATGTCGCGCCGGCACCCGCCGTTGGGGCTTCCACCAGTTCTTTCTCGGGCACCATCTGCTGCATTTTGAAGAAAATGCCTTTATCGGTTGCGACAATCAGCTTTTGCTGCGGCAGGGTCTTCGCGGCTTTGATCAACTGGCTGGTTGAGCCAACCGCATCCGCCAACGCCACCACACTGGCCGGTGACTCAGGGTGCACCAAGATGGCCGCATCCGGATACAGGTGCTTCATGTCTCGCAGCGCTTTGGCCGAAAACTCATCATGGACGACACACTCACCTTGCCACAGTAGCATGTCCGCGCCCGTGTGCTTTTGAATGTACGAGCCTAAATGGCGATCAGGGCCCCAGATGATTTTCTTGTCTTCACTGTCGAGGTGCTCAACAATTTCAAGGGCAATACTGGACGTCACCACCCAATCGGCACGGGCTTTCACCGCCGCCGAGGTGTTGGCATACACCACGACCGTATGATCAGGGTGGGCATCACAGAATTCCGTGAACTTATCGGCCGGGCAACCGAGATCCAACGAACACTCGGCTTCCAATGTCGGCATCAATACATGCTTGTCGGGTGTAAGGATTTTGGCGGATTCCCCCATGAAGCGTACCCCGCAGATCACTAACGTCTCGGCAGGGTGTTGATTACCAAATTTGGCCATTTCAAGGGAGTCACCGACAAAGCCGCCGGTTTCTTCGGCTAAGGCTTGGATGTCGGGATCGGTATAGTAGTGGGCGATCAGCACGGCATTTTTATCCTTTAATAATGCTTTGATGTTCGCTTTGTGGGCGTGCTGCTGATCCACCGTTAACGGTGCTGGCTTTGGAGGAAATGGATACACCATTTCTGAAGGGTCAAATGTTAGACTCATCGCTCGCTTGCTCTATTGCTGTCCTTGTATTGGCGCATTATACACCGCCTACCGGCAAATTTCATGGCGCAATAATCGCCGTTATTACGCTCGACGATCTCGCACGTTACAAGCACGTTTTTACCTCTAATCGCCATTTTCATGCCTTTTCTACCGTGAATACCTATTACGCATTATTTATTTGCACATAAGTACACTCTTGAGTTTACTTATAAAATAGCCTGTGTATGATGACGCAAATTATTCATCTGAAACCATCTTTGTTGCTCATATCCCCCATGAAACGCTATTTATTATTGCTACTCGCTGCCTTGTCATCGAGCGCCAACGCGACCTCGTTTTCCCTGCCGATTTGGAAAGAAAAAGCCGAAGCACTGGGGTATGAATTACCCAAGCCGATCGGTTTTAGCCTCGGTTACATGAGCATGGAACAAGGGATCAATGTGGATTCGATCCATTTACAAGACGCACCAGTACTCGACTTTTTAAAAATCGGCATGGAAGCCGATAAAGGGATGCAAAAAACGGATGTCCTGTCGTTTCGTGCGGATATGTGGTTATTTCCGTTTCTAAATGTCTATGCGATGGTAGGAAAACTTGATGGCTATTCACAAGTTGATGTGACACCAACAAGGAAAGGCGAACCTTTGAACGTCTCCTTCCCATTCAAACTAGACCTCGAAGGCTACACCAAAGGCGTGGGTATCGTTTTAGCGGGCGGCCATGAACAATGGTTTGGTTTGGTCGATGCCAGTTTTTCGCAAAGCACCTTAACCGTGATTGACGGTGAAATTAATGCTTGGGTGATCTCCCCACGTATCGGTTACGACTTTGCCTCACACGGAATGCCTCTGCGCGTCTGGGCCGGAGCCATGTACCAAGACGTAGAGCAGTCACTTTCTGGAAAAATGTCTGACGTTGCTAAGTTAGATAAACTCGATTTTCT
Source organism: Photobacterium japonica (assembly GCF_050337005.1). Lineage (NCBI taxonomy): Bacteria > Pseudomonadati > Pseudomonadota > Gammaproteobacteria > Vibrionales > Vibrionaceae > Photobacterium > Photobacterium japonica. The sequence goes on from NZ_JAKJSN010000018.1 coordinate 21,270, forward strand.
GATCCCTAAAGACGCCACGTTCCATGTGGAGCAACATTTGACTACGCCATGGAATCCTCTTCTCGGCATGCAATATACGGTGAATAGAGACTGGAATCTTCTGGGTGAAGTCGGCCTTGGCGATCGCCAGAGCCTGTTTGTGTCACTGGAACGTCGATTCTAAGGAGTGCGGATTCGTATGATGCGTTCATTACCTTGGCTATTGGCGACACTGGCCTCAACCAGTGCCTTCGCCGCGGCATCCGCCGATGAGCAAGAAAAAGGCTGGGTTGACCAACTGCTGGTCTCACTGGGTTCAAGCGATACCGTCGATACCAGCAAGTTAATCGACTGGGGTGTGCTGCCCGGCCCATTTGTGAACCCGGAACAAGGGCTCGGGATTGGTGTCGCGGCGGTGGGTTTATACACCCCATACGATTGGACGCAAGGCGACCACTTCTCAACGTTAACCTTAACGTCGTATGCGTCAACATCCGGCTCGTTCGGCTTGGGGGTCGAAAACCGTACCTACCTCGCTGATGATACGATCCGTTTGCTGGTAGATGGTGGGATCAGCCACACCCCTGGCTATTACTGGGGGATCGGTCGTGATGCGGCCGACAATGAGGCCAATAAAACCCAGTATGAAGCCCAAATTATTCGCTTAGCGCCCAAAGTGGCACTGCAAGTGTTTGACAGTACCTACATCAGTGCCGGTTGGCGCTACCAATCCGTGTCTAAATTGGATCCCGAGGTTGGCGTTTTTACGTCACAAGATTTATCGGACAGCCAATTAAGCGGCCTGATCACCGCACTGGAATACGACAGCCGTGATTTCGAGCCGAACCCTCAGTCGGGTAGCCTGTTGAGCGTAGAATGGGTCACGTACCGCCCGCATTTTGGCAGTGATTTCGATTTTGACCGTTGGACGGTGAATGCCCGTCACTACTGGCGTTTTAGTCCACAAACCATTATCGCTGTCGAAGGTTATGGCCAAGCGGTGGAGGGCGATGTGCCCTGGTATGGCTACAGTGAAATGGGCAGTGCGCAACGTATGCGCGGCTACTATGAAGGCCAATACCGCGATCGTGCACAGTTGTCGACGCAATTAGAGGTCCGACATAGCTTTACCCATCGCCACGGCATGGTGGCATGGATTGGGGCGGGTAATGTCGCCCCCGCAGTGGACGCGATTTTTGACGAAACCTGGCTACCGACCATCGGTGTCGGCTACCGCTTTGCCTTTAAAGCCCGTATCAATGTTCGGGTGGATCTTGGCGTCGGTAAAGACAGTACCGGTTTCTATTTYCACGTTAATGAAGCATTTTAATGGTCCGCATGTTCCGTTTATCCGTTATTTTTACGCTGATGTTCAGCGTGGTGACCCATGCGGCCAATGCCGAAATATTGGTGAACCCTTTTTCAAAAGACTACCCGACCACGAAAACAGCCGCCCCCCGAGCACCGGTCGGTGTACGCCCCTGCTGTGCGTTTGGTAAAGATCTGAAAGCACAGGTTGGCACTATTCCCGTGCCGTTTGTTTCGGTCGGTAATATTCTCGCAGCCGACGACATTGGCCAGCATCGCTATAACGACGGTTCCAGCCCGGTTGCCGTCAATTTCCTTGGCTTAAGCGGGGAAAAAAATGGCCTGTTGTTTACCACGCAAGGCGGCTTTATTGATACCGCCCATGTCCGTGATACTGCTGACTATACCTACTACTTGTTCCGACACATGCAGCAGCGTTTAGGCACTGACTATACGATGGATTTACCGGCTGAACTGCGCCTACGCCGCATTCAATGGCAAGCCCATACCACACCGTTGACCGCAGAAGAACGTATTCAGTTCAGTGCCGATGCGGCCGCGTTGCTGGCGTTTCGCTTGGCGCAATGGCATGAAATAGCCCAATGGTTTGGCATGGTGTCAGTCAGCGGCTTTAAAGAGTTAGCCTCCGCGTTTTCGTCCGAAGATCTGTATTCCAATATGCTCGGCGCCAAGCTGGCGAATGGCATTTTATTGGCGCAGCCAGATCTGACCGTGGCCGAGTTTGGGCGAGCGATGGATAACGCATTAGATAAGCAACTCACCGTATTAGGCGTGCAACCTGCCGCCGTGGCAGATGCAAAAATTACCGCGTTAGACGGAGTATGGTGGGACAGTAGCAAGCGTTTACCGGACAAGTGGACGGTACTCTTTCGTGACTACCATTTTGGTTTAACATTAACCCCACACTACCCTGGGGCGACCACTCCCCTTACCTTGTCGGCGCAGTCCGTCAACGGTGAAGCCATTGAAAATTGGGTACGTATCGAACTGCATGCAGCAAAAGAAGAAGCCGCCTTTGCCGACTTACCAAACGCGTTGCTGCAAGACGCCGTGTGGACGGTTGAACAGTTCCAACCGTTGGCAGACTTTGCCCAACAGCAAGACCGTCAAGCATTAGCCACCATGAAGGCGCAGCGCTAGGTTCTAGGTACGAAAATGCCGCTCATTGCTAACCAAAGCAATGCGCGGCATCGTAATCTTTTAAGAACCACTTATAGCTGCTTGAGGTTCTTCTGTGCTTGCTGTGAACTGGTCGACTCCGGATAGGTAGAAATCACCTCTTGGTACAATTTCTTCGCCTGCTCCACATTCTTATCACGCTCAGCAATGATCCCCAGCTTGAGCAATGCATCTGCTCGCTTATTGGAATCTTTCTCGCTCGCCACGGCTTGGAAGTGCACCGTTGCATCTGCCAATTGGTTCTGCGTGAAATACAGCTGACCTAACCAATAATGCGCATTGGCTTTATACACCGACTCCGGATAGGTCGTAAGGAAGCCTTTAAAGGCAGTAATGGCACCGGCGTAATTCTTCTCTTTCAAGATCAGATTCACTGCGGTTTCATAGGCTTCATTTTCGTTGACGTTAGCCGCATAACTTTCCGTTGAGGTACTGCTTGTCTCTGGTGTCGTCGCGGGGGCTTTGGGCTGACGGCTCAGCGCATCCACTTCACGGTAGAGTTCACGCTGACGCTCTAGCATCTGGCTGAGGTCATAACTATTGCGTTCGACGATCCCACGTAGATCATCCATTTCGGTTGCAAGCTGGTCCAGTTGTCGCTGCATATCCAGCTGCACCTGGTTACGGGCCTCAATCATCCTTTCCAGACGTTCTAGGCTACCGCCCTGCGCACTGCTACTTCCATTGAGTTCAGTAACAGGAGCAGGTGCGGCGACCACTTGGGTCGCCGCACCAACCAGCAACGTTAATGCGAGCTTTCGCATTGTGTTACTGTTCATAATGTTTACCTATTAATTAGTAAACTAGAACCGAACGACGGTTCTTCGCGTAGTCAGCTTCGCTGTGACCAAGCACAAGTGGCTTTTCTTCACCGTAGCTAACAAGAGAGATTTGGCTTGATGATACACCCAACGCCTGTAGGTACTTAGCAACGGCATTTGCACGACGCTCGCCCAGTGCGATGTTGTACTCTGGCGTACCGCGTTCGTCAGCATGACCTTCAACGATCACGTTCACGTTCGCGTTGTCACGCAGGTAAGCCGCGTGTGCCGCTAGCATGTCCTGGTAATCAGGCTGAATTTCAGCGGTATCAAACGCAAAGTAAATGGTTTGCTCTTGACGTAGCTGCTGGTTACGAAGCTCTTGCTCAGACAGTGCTGGCGCTGCAGGCTCAACCGGCGTTACCACTGTGGTTTGCTCAGTGGTTGGCGTCGTGTTGGTTTCTGTCGCCGCTGAATTTTCAGTGCTATCGCTTGAACTACATGCCGCTAGGGTAAACATTGGCAGCGCAATTGCCAGCCCCTTCAAAACTTTGTTAAGTTGCATTTATTTTTCCTTTCTAATCGCTAATATGCAGCCACGTTATAGGAAGGGTCCCCAAGAAGGAGCCCTTACTCGACCGTTAGTTGCAGGTAATCGTGCTTTAAAGCGTCCATCAATCGACACTAATGACAGCTCGTTTGATTTATTATTCACTGAGCTGTAAATCACCATGCCACCGTTTGGTGCGATGCTCGGTGACTCATCCAGAAATGTTTTGGTTAAAACCTGAACGGCACCGGTTTTTAAATCTTGCTTAGCTATGTTGTAACCTTGCTCTGATTTATTGACCATCACCAAGAATCGTCCATCTGGCGTCAATTGACCACCGAGGTTCTGACTGCCCTGCCACGTCAGGCGGTTAGTCGAACCGTCAGCTAAATTTACTCGATATATCTGTGGTTTACCACCTCTGTCTGAGGTAAAGATTAAAGAGTCACCGTTAGGATCCCAAAACGCTTCTGTATTATTGGAACGGCCACGGGTAATTTGTGTCAATTTCTTGGTTTGCAAATCTTTTACATAAATTTGCAAGCTGCCACTTTTCGATAACACCATCGCAAGCTTGGTGCCATCCGGTGAAAAGCGCGGACTGCCATTGTGACGTGGGAATGACGACACCATTTCACGGGTACCTTTGTAGATATCCATGATAAATATTTGCGCTTGCTTGTTTTCAAAGCTCACATACGCCAACTTGCTGCCATCTGGCGACCAAGATGGTGACATCAACGGCTGCTGCGATTTCAGCACCAAACGCTCGTTGTAACCATCGTAATCGGCCACACGCAACTGGTAAGGGAACTTGGCTTTATCGTCAATCACGACATACGCGATACGGGTCAGAAACGCGCCACGCTCACCAGTCAGTTCTTGGTACACCACATCCGAGATACGGTGTGCATACTGACGCAGGCGATCCGCTTTCACGGTCGCTTGGTTGTTGATCAACAGGTGATCTTTAGTCAGTACTAACTCACCGTTTGCCAAGCCTTTGCTTTGGCCGCTGGTCAACTGACCGCGCACCACATCCACCAATTGATAGTGGATCACATAATGGCCTTCAGCATTCAGGGTTACGCTGCCCGTCACCAACGCATCGACGCCCATTGAAGTCCATGCGTTGTAATCCACTTCCGTTTCATTAAACGGCGTTTGTGGCATTTTACTGGTCGCCACTGGCGAGAATTTACCGCTGCGGCGCAAGTCAGATGCAATGACCGACGAAATGTCAGTCGGCAGTTGCCCTGGCCCTTCCCATTTAAACGGCACAACACCGATAGGACGTGCGGAGTCCACCCCTTCGGTGATCACTAATTCTAATTCGGCGTGTGCAAGCTGAGTGAAACTCATCAGCGCAATACACACTCCCATTAACCACTTTTTCATTCTGACTCCTTTATTATTGTGGGCTGACAATCAGTCGAATATCACGGAGCTTTTCCACGACGGCCGGATCATCTGGCATCGGGAACTGACTCACTTTCACGACCGCCGCTTTCGCTGCGCGGCACAAGTTGCTGTCACCCCCATCTTCAAACGCATCCAGCAACAGTCCATTGGCTGATAAGCGCATGCGGATCTGACACTGTTTACCGATAAAGCTTTGCTCGACCAGCAAGTTCTGCTCAATCATGCCTTTAAAAATAGCACCATAACGGGCGGTTTCATCGGCAATGAACTGACCTTTCGCGCCACCACGTTGTTCCGTTTCCGCTTCCAACCCCGCAAACATATCGTTCAATGCGGCTTCTTGTTGGCGTTGCAGTTCACGGGCTTCTGCGGCTTTACGTTCGGCTTCTTTACGTGCAGCTTCTGCTTTACGGGCTTCGGCTTCCGCTTTTTTCTTTGCTGCCACTTTCGCTAGACGTTCTTCTTCTGCACGCTTGGCGTCTTCTTGCGCTTTACGCTTGGCCGCTTCGGCTTGGCGTTTGGCTTCTTCCGCTTTGCGCTGCTCGGCGACTTGCTTTTGACGCTCGACTTCTGCTTTACGTGCCGCCTCTTGCTTCACTTTACGATCCGCTTCCGCCTTGGCGGCTTGTTCACGCGCAACACGCGCGGCTTCATCCGCCTTGCGTTTCTCTTCTGCCGCCACTTTACGTTCTTGCGCCACGCGCTGGCGTTCTTTCTCTGCCTCACGGGTGGCTTTTTCCGCTTTCAGCTTGTCGGCTTTCAGTTGGCGTAAACGGCGTTCTTCTTCCTGACGCTGTTTTTCTAACGATTCCGCTTGGCGCTCAAGACGGCGCAGGCGATCTTGTTCGGCTTGTTTGGCCGCTTCTCGCTGCTGACGAATACGCTGCGCTTGCTGATTCACGAGGGCAGGATCCACCACCACCGCTTTGATCGTATTACCGGCCGTTGGTGATTTGTTCATGGAGAAATCCGTCCCCCACAACAACGCCGCTACCAGTAAACCATGCAACAGTAACGAAATGATGATCGCAGCGGTATAATTGTTGTTTTTCATCCTGCTCGCCACCTACTGCTCTAACGGTTCAGTCATTAAGCCTACTGAGCTCACACCCGCCTGATTCAGCGCATCCAGTGTTTCAATGATATAGGCGTAAGGCGCACGCGAGTCGCCACCCACCATCACTGACGAGTTCGGATTCAGTTGCAACTCTGCACGCACGCGGGTCAATAACTCGTTCACGCCCAGTCCGCGTACCATGTCCTGATTGTCCACACTCAATCCGAGGTGACCATCTTGGCTTACTTCCACAATGATCGGTGCACGATCATTGTTTTCATTCAGCTCGGCTGCCGGCTTGGCATTAACCGTTGAAGGGAGCTCAACGTCGACCCCTTGCGTCACGAACGGCGCCGTCACCATAAAGATGATGAGCAACACCAACATCACGTCAATGTAAGGGACGACGTTAATTTCCGCCGTCATTTTGCGTTTTTTAGGTTGATAAGCCATCTGACTTACTCCTGTTCAGAAGCAAATGCCTGGCGGTGCAAGATGCTTGAAAACTCTTCCATAAAGGTCGCGTAATTGTGCTCTAGCTTCGACACTTGGTTGGTCAGTTTGTTATAGAACATCACCGCAGGGATCGCGGCAAACAGACCCATCGCGGTGGCGACAAGGGCTTCTGCGATACCCGGCGCAACCATGGCCAACGTGGCTTGCTTCACCGCACCCAGTGCGATAAAGGCATGCATAATGCCCCATACCGTACCGAACAAACCGATATACGGCGTAATTGAACCCACTGTCGCCAAAAACGGCAGGCTGGTTTCCAGCTCTTCGACTTCACGAGACAGCGCCACACGCATGGCACGCCCTGACCCTTCCATCACCGCTGCCGGCGCCTTGCCATTGTTGCGGTGTAAACGGGCAAATTCTTTAAAGCCTGCATAGAAGATTTGCTCGCTGCCGGTCAGGCTGTCTTTGCGGGCCTGCACTTCTTGGAACAACTGAGACAGATCTACACCTGACCAGAAGCGATCTTCAAAGCGGGTCGCTTTGGCTTTTGCCTGCGACAACACTTGGGAGCGTTTGATGATCATGGTCCACGAGGCCACTGACATCCCCAATAGGATCAGCATCACGATCTTAACGAGCAGGCTGGCCTGCAAAAACAGATCTAAAATGGAAAGTTCAGCGGTCACTTCGTTATCTCCGACATAATATTTTCTGGAATTTTAATGGGTTTTAGGGTGTCAGGGTGGACACAGGCTACCTGAATAACGGCTTTGCACAAGGTTTGCCCATGAGTGTTTACTAAAACCTGACAGAATTCGATAGAGGCGCGGCGCCAGCTTTGTGGCCAGGTTTTGACGATGAGTTGATCGTCCAATTTCGCGCCTTTGAGGTAGTCCGCTTCAATTCGGCGAACAACAAAGCTGACCTTATCTGCAAACAAGTCATTAAGACTGACACCGAGGCTGCGGAAGAGTTCCGTCCTCGAACGCTCAAAAAACTTAATGTAATTAGCATGATAAACCAAGCCACCCACATCAGTATCTTCGTAATACACCGTGATCGGCCATTCAAAGGCATTGTCTTCGGTCATGGTTTGTCCCATTTATCAATCAGTGGTCGGTATACCCGGATACCGACAGATTCTCAGGGGCTTACTATACCTAACTTGTCCACTAGATTGGAATCACACAATAAGTTCTGTTACACAAACATTCACTTTTTTGCCGCGTATCTCACTGTGCCTATGCCAAAACTTTGCTATGCGGGGTAAATTCAACCTGATCAATGAGATAACCTGCGTATAAAAAAAGCCCCGAGCAGACTGCCCGGGGCTTTTTCAGTGTGTTGTCATCCTTTGGCTAATCACGTTACACGCGATAGCGGGATGTCACAGTAAGCGTAAACTCAAGATATAGACAAGGATCGGCAAGGCCACATACGGTGTCAGCAGTAACTGCGTGAACCATCGGCGAGGCACAAAGCCCACACCAAAGACCATTGACGCACAGGTTGCCCATATCATGGCTGGCGAGATAATCGGTCCGAATCCGCCAATCATCTGAGCAAAGTGTGTCGGATCCCATACCACCAGCCCGGTGGTTGCGAGTGACATTGCCAGCGCAACCCAACGGAGTAGACGGTAGTCTATCCACTGGTGAACACGCTCTACCCAGTGATTAAGCTTACTCAACGTTCTCTTTATCCATGTTCTCAGTAGCTTCTAGCCACAGCGCATTGATGATACCGAATGAGCAAGCCAGAAGCACACCCAGGATCCAAGCGAAATACCACATAGTTTGTCTCCTTAGTACAGTGAGTTCTTGTTGTCTTCGATATGTTGCGTATCAAGACGGCCAAACATTTTGTAGTAACACCAAGAGGTGTAAGCCAAGATGATAGGCACCATCACTGCTGCCACACCCGTCATGATATTCAGTGTTAGCTCAGATGACGTTGCATCCCACATGGTCAAGCTGTGGTTCGGCACCAAGCTTGACGGCATGATGAATGGGAACAACGCAAAACCTGCCGTCAGAATCACACCCGCCATGGTCAAGCTTGATGTAATGAACGCCCATGCACCACGGTCAGCACGTGAAGCCAATACGGTTAGCGCAGGCATAAATACCGCTAGCGCTGGTGCAATCCACAGTAGTGGGTACGCATCAAAGTTCGCGAACAACGCGCCAGTTTGACGAACCACTTCTTTCGTTAGTGGGTTAGACGGTGCATCTTTAATGATCTCAGACGTGATCAAGTAACCTTCGATGCTCTGAGCCCAGAAACCGGCAATCGCAAAACACACCGCTGTCGCAACTGATGTGATCATCGCAACACGACGTGAACGAACACGCAGTGCGTCTGTTGTTTTCATCTGCAAGTATGCCGCGCCCTGTGTCGTGATCATCAGGATGCTCACGATGCCACATAGCAACGCAAATGGGTTAAGCAACGCAAAGAAGGATCCCTTGTACGTCGGTACCAAGAACTCGTTCAGTTCAAACGGTACACCTTGTAGCAAGTTACCAAATGCCACACCGAAGATCACAGGCGGTACAAAGCTACCCACGAAGATCGCTTTATCCCACGCTTCACGCCATTGTGGGTTTTCAATTTTAGAACGGTAGTCAAAACCGATCGGGCGTAACCATAGCGCCGCAAGCGTAATGATCATCGCAAAGTAAAAACCAGAAAATGCCGTTGCATAAACCAATGGCCATGCCGCAAACAGGGCACCACCTGCGGTGATTAGCCACACTTGGTTACCGTCCCAGTGTGGGGCGATAGCGTTAATCATCACGCGGCGTTCGTTGTCCGTTTTACCAATGATCTTGGTCAGGACACCTACGCCCATATCGAAACCATCTGTGACCGCAAAGCCGATGCATAGCACACCGATCAATGCCCACCAGATGAATCGCAATACTTCATATTCAAACATTGCTTAGCTCTCCCTGAATTATGCTTCAACCTGACGCGATACCACATTTTGTGGTGCATCGGTGGTTTCAAAGTGGTAGCGGCCTGTCTTCAAGCTGCTTGGACCTAAACGTGCGAACTTAATCATCAGGTACATTTCAGCAATCAGGAATACCGTGTACAGCGCAAGAATCGCGAGCAGTGAGGTAATGACATCTGACGGCTGAAGGTTAGATACCGCCATCGATACCGGCAGTACTTCACCCACAGCCCATGGCTGACGGCCGTACTCTGCCACAAACCAACCCGCTTCAATCGCGATCCACGGCAATGGAATACCGTACAATGCCGCTTTCAGTACCCACGGTTTTTCTGTGATTTTATGACGGCAAGACTGAATGAAGGCCGCACCAATGATACCCAGCATCAAGAAGCCGACACCCACCATGATACGGAAGCTCCAGAACAGCGGCCATACCGTAGGGATAGAGTCGTCAGTGGCTTTGGCGATATCAGCATCGGTAGCATCAACCACATTCTCAGCATACGGCTTCACCAAGAAACCGTAACCAAGGTCATGCTTCACTGCATCAAAGGCTGCAATGTTTTCCGGTGTTTTATCACCCGCACGCAGTTTTTCTAGCAAGCCGTAAGCAATCATACCGTTACGGATACGCGCTTCGTGCTCCACTTTCAGATCACGCAGACCGGTTACTTCCGTGTCTAGCGAACGCGTCGCAATGATACCCATCACATAAGGGATCTTAATCGCGTAATCCGTTTCCATGGTTTCCTGATTTGGCAAACCAAACAGCGTAAACGCCGCTGGCGCCTCTTCGGTGTGCCACTCTGCTTCAATGGCCGCTAGTTTGGTTTTCTGTACGTCACCTAGCTCGTAACCTGATTCATCACCTAGGATGATCACAGAGATGATAGACGCCATACCGAAGGCGGCTGCAATCGCAAAAGAGCGACGTGCAAACGGCACATCACGGCCCTTCAATAGGTAGTAAGAACTGATACCTAGAACGAACATCGCGCCGGTCACGTAACCAGATGCCACGGTGTGAACAAATTTCACCTGCGCAACCGGGTTAAGTACCACGTCCGCGAAGCTCACCATTTCCATACGCATGGTTTCGAAATTGAACTCAGCACCGACTGGGTTTTGCATCCAGCCATTTGCCACCAGAATCCATAGCGCCGAAAAGTTGGAACCCAAAGCCACCAGCCAAGTGACAGTCAAGTGCTGACGCTTAGACAAACGATCCCAGCCAAAGAACATCAGGCCGACAAGGGTGGATTCAAGGAAAAAGGCAATCAAGGCTTCAATAGCCAATGGCGCGCCGAAAATGTCTCCCACGTAGTGAGAGTAATATGCCCAGTTTGTACCAAACTGGAACTCCATCGTTAGGCCTGTAGACACACCTAGCGCAAAGTTAATGGCGAAAAGCTTACCCCAGAACTTAGTCATGTCCTTGTAGATTTGCTTTCCAGTCATTACATAAACAGACTCCATGATGGCAAGCAGGAATGCCATACCTAGAGTCAGTGGGACGAACAAAAAGTGATACATCGCAGTTAATGCGAACTGTAACCGCGATAGTTCGACGATATCAGTAAACATTGAGAACTCCTTTTTTCGCCAGGCTGACTGGCGACAGTACACCGCAGTGTACTAATGGTTGGGCTTAGCCAAATGTAACCAAACATTACCGCAAACTTGTCACCTTCCTGGTTACCATTACTAAAGCCAATTAATGGTATCCTTGATATGTTGCGAGACTGTACCAAATTAGTTAATTTGTTGTTAAGCTACAGCTAATAAAGTCATTGCTAATATTACTGACAATCGTCTAGAGTCACAATGGATTTATCGCACAATTTGCTTTGATAAATATCAAAAAACACTGCTCAATATTTATACCCGACGCTTTTGATTGATGTAGATCAAACAAAACCCGTCTCTTTCCCTGCTTGGCATGGCCTGCACAAACCTGACCTTTAACACATCCTGAATCTGGCCTTTCACACCACTTCATATTCTGTTTTAAATGCTCATATCCACCGAACATTATTCGTTAGAAAAATGAGCCCTCAGATGTTTGACAAGTACGATTTCGTGCCTTTTATCATACATAAACACCTTGATATACAGGCTACCGCGTGTCATTCACCCAAAAAAATCATTACAAAAACTAATCCGAAAAAAGAATTTATCTCGCTTTTCTGTGCGCGATAAATTCCTATAATCAGCGCCAGAAACAGATTAGGCCGCCCAGACGAGAAAAGTCATTATTTTGGCGGGTTGTAGGCTGTTTCCCCAGACCCGAATTGATCCTTGAGGAAGTAGTTATGACTCGTATTTTTGAAAAAATTATTGCACTTTACCAACCTAGCTTTGCAGAAATGTTTAAAAGCAATTGCTAAAACGTGCTGAATAAGTCGACAAAAATGTCACTTAACACCAATGTTCAACGTCAAAAATGTCGCATTCACCGCTGAGATTGTCACCATCATGTAACGCACAGCGACATGTTCACGACACAATGCGGCCCTCCCCTTTCGAGTGGGCATAAAAAAACGAGGCATATATGCCTCGTTTTTTTGTCTCTGTGCTTTGCACAGAGTACGGTGGTGTTGCAGCAGGTAAAGCGGCAATGGCATTGCACGACATCAATGCGGGCGACCCACGCCTACCATTGAAAGCCCTGACGGCAGAACAAAAAGAAATCGTCGCGACGCGCATGCGTGATGCCGGTTTCTTGAAAGCGTAATTTGCGCAGATACCAAGCGCGTATCTAAAAACAACAGCACAACAAAACGAGGCCTCGCGCCTCGTTTTTCATTGACTCCGACTCATGTTTTTTGCGTGAATAAACAACGCGAAGACTCAGCACACCTACATCACTTTGTATCAAATCATTCGTGGTTGCATAAAAATCAACAATAAATCCAAATTTTAAAATATAACCATTAATGACGTAGAAATCCGTCAATTATGACGTTTTAATAGAATATTATTTTGTTTTATTGAAAATAATACCTTTACAATTATTTTAATCAAACGGATTTATATAGATGATTACTGCAACAGAAAAGTCGAAACTAATAAAAAAAACTAGAAGAGTATGAAGGTAAGCATAATTATATGTATCTTGATACAGAAGGACATGTGACTATTGGTGTTGGTCATCTAATTAAAGATATAGAAAGTGCCATGAACCTAAACTTCAAAATAGCAATAAGTAATATTCATGCAAAAAGAGATGAAGTGAAATCTGCCTTTGAATCTGTAAAAAAACAAAAGAAAGGTAACTACGCTATATATTATAAGAAATTTTCAAACCTAACAATCTCAGAACCTGACATTGATTTTCTGACAAGAAAACATATAGACACATTTGAAGGTGAATTAAAAAGATTATTCCCTAAATTCAACTCATATCCCATCGAAGTGAAATTTGCATTATTTGATATAATATTTAATGTTGGAATGACCGATCTTAACAACAAGTGGCCTAAATTCAAAAAAGCAATAAAAAACAATGAGTGGGCAGTAGCAGCAAAAGAATCAAATAGAAAGCCACCAATAAATGCAGAAAGAAATAAATATGTCAGGGATCTACTAAATAAAGCTAAAAGTAATAAATCAAAAAATAAAATATAAAGGCCGAATATTATGAATATTACACAAAAAAAATTCATTGCTTTGTTTTTACTCTTAGCCTCGCAAGGTTGTACTTCGTCCGTAGGCCATGACAATATTAACAACAACACTGTCACATGGAGTACCGGATTCACTCTTTCTAATCTGTTAATATCTCCTATCACTTTAAATAGTATTAACGACATACCAAACCTTATAACGGCTAATTGGTATGGTTCTTTTACTGTTAAAAACAAAAATAACGATGTAATAAACATTGATTCGTGCCAGGACTATTTGGAAAGAAAGCCGCTTACTACTGTTAATTACTATGACATAAATCCTTTTCTCAATATTACAGTGATGTGTGAGGCTGCCAAATACCTCATTGATGCTAAACCCTCTCAGGTAACCTATTTACCCACCTCCCCTTTAGACAAAGCGTTACCTCTCGCCTTACCGAAAGAAATAGCACTGCAAACCTCAACAAATGAATATAAAAGAACAATGGACGATGAGTCATTGACGTTTTGGGGTGAAATCAGGCCAATCATTCGCTTTGAATCTATTTCGGAGAGTAAAGCCATTTATCATTTTGACGGTGGATATCAAGAAATAGACATAGTCGGTCGTGGGGATGTCAATCATGACAAGGTTGAAGATCTTATCGTTGTCATTCGTGATAGTTTAGAGGGGGGCAGTTACTTCAATCTTCGATTATTCATCCTCTCATTCAATAAGAACCGTGAATGGTCTGTCATCGAAGAAATTTAAAATACCCTATAACCATCAAGTAAAATCACCGCAATATACAACCATAAAAAAACGAGGCTCTGAGCCTCGTTTTTTATTATCAGATATATAGCTTAACGCTTATGCCTTGGTCTCTGGCATGTCAAAACCAAAATGCAAATACGCACGGTGGGTGGCAATACGGCCACGCGGGGTACGCTGCAGGAAGCCTTGCTGGATCAGGTACGGTTCCAACACATCTTCAATGGTATCCCTTTCTTCACCGATCGCGGCAGCAAGGTTATCGAGGCCCACTGGGCCGCCCATGAATTTATCGATAATGGCTAGCAACAATTTACGGTCCATGTAATCGAACCCGCTGCTGTCGACATCGAGCATATCCAAGGCTTTCGCGGCGGTTTCTGGACAGATATGCCCGTCCCCCACCACTTCCGCATAGTCACGCACACGACGCAGCAAGCGGTTGGCGATACGCGGCGTACCGCGGGCGCGCATGGCCATTTCCATTGCACCGGCTTCATCCATCGACAAACCCAGGCAATTGGCACTGCGTTTTACAATGCCACTCAAATCTTCCACCTTGTAATACTCAAGGCGCTGAGTAATACCGAAACGGTCACGCAACGGGGACGTCAATGAACCGGCACGGGTTGTCGCGCCAATCAAGGTGAACGGCGGCAAATCAATTTTGATGGAACGGGCCGCGGGGCCTTCGCCGATCATGATATCGAGCTGGTAATCTTCCATCGCGGGATACAACACTTCTTCCACTTGCGGGCTTAAGCGGTGGATCTCATCAATGAATAGCACATCGTTTTCTTCCAGATTGGTCAGCAACGCGGCCAAGTCGCCGGCTTTTTCCAATACCGGCCCGGAGGTCGTACGGATACTCACGCCCATTTCATTGGCGACAATGTTGGCGAGCGTGGTTTTACCCAGTCCTGGCGGACCAAATATCAACAAGTGATCCAAGGCTTCGTGGCGCAATTTAGCGGCCTTGATGAAGATCTCCATCTGGCTACGCACATGATCTTGCCCTTTGTAATCGTCCAGCATCTTCGGGCGAATAGCACGATCAATGATGTCCTCTTCGCGGGTCGAAGGGAAATCACTGGCAATTAAGCGATCTGCTTCAATCATTCTGTTTTACCTATCACACCAACACGTTAGACCATAGAACGCAGCGCATCACGGATGATGGCTTCGCTGGTCATATCTGGCTTGGCGATTTGCGAGACCACTTTCGCAGCAAGTTGTGGCTTGTAACCCAAAGAAATCAGGGCACTCACCGCTTCGTCTTCAGCGCGCGCCAAGGCTGCAGTATCTTGCACAGGGGCATTTGATGCGGCGGTATCCAGCGCTGGCGTGAACAAGTCACCCTCGCCCCAGCCTTTCAGGCGATCTTTCATTTCGACGACCAAGCGTTCAGCGGTTTTCTTGCCCACGCCCGGGATTTTCACCAGTGTAGTGATATCGCCGTTTTCTACACTCAGCACAAACTGGCTGGCGGTCATGGCAGACAAAATGGCCAAGCCTAATTTTGGCCCGACACCGTTCGCTTTGATCACTTCACGGAACAGTTCGCGTTCGCTTTTCTTGTTGAAACCGTACAGCAATTGGGCGTCTTCACGCACCACAAAGTGCGTAGAGATAATCGCTTCCTGACCAACTTCAGGCAATTCATAAAAACAGCTCATTGGCATTTGGACTTCATAGCCTACGCCACCCACCTCTAACACGATCTCTGGCGGTTGTTTCTCTATAATTGTTCCACGTAGTCGGCCTATCACAGCAACATCTCTTTATTGATTGACGAAATTGGCTCTAGGATAGTCAAGTGCTGGATGTATATCCAGCTATTTTTGCTGAAAAAAAAGCAGCCAGAAGGCTGCTTTAACGAAGAGGAACACTAGCGGTAGCGCCCACGTCGTGCACCGCGTGCCTGTCCGGCCATCGCGATCAAGGTTTTATGCGTGTGCGCATGACAAATCGCCACCGCAAGGGCATCGGCGGCATCCGCTTGCGGTTTGCCCGGCAATTTCAATACCGAGCAGACCATGTGCTGCACTTGGGCTTTATCTGCTGCACCCGTACCCACGACCGCTTGCTTAATCAAACGGGCCGCGTATTCACTGACCGGCAAGTCAGCATTCACTGCCGCCACAATGGCACTGCCACGGGCTTGCCCCAACTTCAGCGCAGAGCTGGCATTTTTACCCATGAAGACTTCTTCAATCGCAAACGCATCAGGCTGAAACTGGGTGATCACTTCTGAAACGCCCGCATAAATCTGCTTAAGGCGCCCAGGGATTGCCGCTTCTGAGGTGCGAATACAACCGCTCCCCAGATATTCAAGATGGCGGCCCACCTGTCGGATCACGCCATAACCGGTGATCCGTGAACCAGGGTCAATCCCTAAAATTATCGACATAGATGAACAGTTACACCTGATTAAATATACAGTTATTTATTCTATTGCGGGTGCCGACCAAACTGCAAACCTTTCACAGTCAGACGTTGATAAAACACTCAATTAAAGCAAGCCTATATACTATAGGGTCGCTGCAACCTCATCGGAAATATCACCGTTGTGATACACTTCCTGCACATCATCCAGGTCTTCCAACGCGTCAATCAAACGCAACAACTTCGGTGCCGTATCCGCATCCAATTCTGCGCGCGTAGAAGGCACTAATGTCACTTCTGCGTTCACCGCTTCAAAGCCTGCAGCATCAAGCGCATCTTTTACCGCGCCGAACTCTGCTGGCGAAGTGTACACGTCCATCGAGCCGTCATCGTTGGTTTCAACGTCATCTGCACCGCCTTCCAGTGCTGCTTCCATCACCGCGTCTTCATCCAGACCCGGCGCGTAAGAAATCACGCCTTTTTTGTCGAACAAGTAGTTCACGCTGCCATCGGTACCCAAGTTACCACCGGCTTTTGAAAACGCATGGCGCACGCCTGACACCGTGCGATTACGGTTGTCGGTCATACATTCCACCATCACGGCAGTGCCTGCAGGGCCGTAACCTTCATAGATCACGGTTTCCATGTTCTCATCGCCTTCACCACCCGCACCACGGCTAACCGCACGGTTGACGGTATCTCGCGTCATGTTATTCGACAGTGCCTTATCAATGGCAGCGCGAAGACGCGGGTTATTTTCAGGCTCTGCGCCACCTTCTTTGGCCGCAACGACGATTTCACGGATCAACTTTGTGAAAATTTTTCCACGCTTGGCATCTTGCGCGGCTTTACGGTGTTTAATATTAGCGAATTTACTGTGGCCAGCCATGACATACTCCAGTTAATTAATACCCATCTGCATCATCATTCAAACATGCAATTCATCGGATAAAAAGGCACAAGGAGAAAAACAATGAAGAAGGGAGTATTCGCCTGAATCGGCAAAAAATATTTCAGAATGGAAAAACCGGCTAGCGGCCAGTACACGCTTGTACTTTTCGCTAGCCAGTCAACAAAATAAGAGGCTTATTCTGCGTTTGTTTCTTTCTTGGCAATTGCAACGGCAATTGACAATTCTTCTAGCGATGCAGGGTTAGCAAGGCTAGGTGCATTCGTCAGTAGACATGACGCTGCAGTTGTTTTCGGGAACGCAATAACATCACGAATGTTATCTGTACCACACAGTAGCATCACTAGACGGTCTAGACCGAATGCAAGGCCTGCGTGCGGTGGTGTACCGAACTTCAGTGCGTCAAGTAGGAAGCCAAACTTCGCTTTCTGCTCATCTTCTTCGATGCCAAGAATGCTGAATACCGCTGACTGCATTTCTGCGTTGTGAATACGTACAGAACCGCCGCCCACTTCGTAGCCGTTGATAACCATATCGTAAGCATTTGAGTTTGCTGATGCAGGGTTAGCCGCTAGCTCTTCTGCCGTTAGGCCCAATGGCGATGTGAATGGGTGGTGCATCGCGTGCAGGTTGCCTTCTTCGTCTTCTTCAAACATTGGGAAGTCGATAACCCATAGCGGTTTCCATGCTGACTTATCAGTCAGATCAAGGTCAGTACCCAGCTTCAGACGCAGTGCGCCCATCGCTTCAGTTACAACACGCTTGCTGTCTGCGCCGAACAGGATGATGTCGCCAGTTTGTGCGCCAGTGCGCTCAAGTAGCTGTGCAACCACGTCTTCGTTCAGGAACTTAGCCACTGGAGACTGTACGCCTTCAAAGCCTGCATCAAGGTCGTTCACCTTCATCCATGCTAGGCCTTTCGCGCCGTAGATGCTCACGAAGTTGGTGTATTCGTCGATCTGCTTACGCGACAGTGCTGCACCGCCCGGTACGCGAATTACGGCTACGCGGCCTTTTTCGTCGTTCGCAGGGCCAGAGAACACTTTGAAGTCAACATCTTTCAAGATGTCAGCCACGTCTACTAGCTCTAGTGGGTTACGAAGGTCTGGCTTGTCAGAGCCGAAACGGCGTGCCGCTTCTTCAAATGACATGATTGGGAATGCGCCAAGGTCTACGTTAAGTAGTTCTTTCCACATTTCAGTGATCATACGCTCTGTCACTTCACGTACCTGCTCAGCAGACATGAATGACGTTTCGATATCGATCTGGGTAAATTCAGGCTGACGGTCAGCACGCAGATCTTCGTCACGGAAACATTTTACGATCTGGTAGTAACGGTCAAAGCCAGACATCATCAGCAACTGCTTGAACAGCTGTGGTGACTGTGGCAATGCATAGAAGCTGCCTTTGTGTACACGGCTTGGTACCAAGTAATCACGAGCACCTTCTGGTGTCGCTTTGGTCAGTACTGGTGTTTCGATGTCTAGGAACGCTTGGTCATCAAGGAAACGACGCACAAAGCTTGATGCTTTTGCACGTAGTTTGATGCGGTCGCTCATTTCTGGACGACGTAGATCCAAGTAACGGTACTTTAGACGCTGCTCTTCAGAGTTCTTCTGGTTGAAGTCTAGCGGCAGTACATCAGAACGGTTGATGATTTCTAGGCCAGTTGCCAGAATTTCCACTTCGCCCGTTGCCATGTCTTTGTTGATTTGGCTTTCTGGACGTTCACGTACTTCACCAACCAAACGGATACAGAATTCGTTGCGCAGTTGGTTGGCAATACCGAATACCTCTGTCATATCCGGATCAACAACTACCTGAACAATACCTTCACGATCTCGCATATCGATAAAGATAAGACCGCCTAAATCGCGGCGACGATTAACCCAGCCGCATAACTCTACTGTTTGCCCTGCTAGGGACTTGTTCAGGTGACCACAATATTGGGTGCGCATATGAAATTCCCGATCTGTTTACTAACTTTCCTGAGTCCATGGGGAGCAAGCGGCCCCGAACCACGCACAGGCTGAATCCTTCCCGGCCGCATTGATTAAATTACACACAGCAGCATGTAATAACGGGGCCGAGAGACAAAAATAACGAACCATTATATACCCAAGTTACCGGAAGATGAATCTTACATCGTCAGGTAAACGCGGGATTAGTTTGAACACTGTAGAAAAAAGCGACGTCAGTGATCAAGCAAAATTACCCTATTGCCGGCAGAAAGCCCCAAGAAAGATTGACCGCACCCAAAACGACTCGCCACAATAGCCGATAATCGCCCCCTCATTGCCACCGCACAGGACGTCGTTATGCCCGCACCCGCCATCCCTTCCCCACCCGCGCTCAAGCTCGGTTTGGCCATGTGGTCACACCCGCATTGGCAACAAAGCCTATATGGTCGAGGCTGTAAAAGCGGTGAACGATTGGCGCGCTATGCCGAGGTGTTTCACGCCGTCGAAGGCAATACCACGTTTTATGCCACGCCCAGCCCGCATACGGTGAAAAATTGGCACGCAGCGACGCCGGAGGCGTTTCGGTTTACTTTCAAGTTGCCGCAAACCATCACCCACCAGCAGCAGCTGCAACATTGCGATCAGCTGTTGGCGGATTTTTTAACGACGCTGTCGCCGCTGGCGCACAAAGTCGGCTTGTGGAAAATTCAATTACCGGCGCAGTTTGGGCCCGCGGATTTACCCGCCCTGGCGCGTGTGCTCGCCCGCTTTCCTCGTCAGTATCCGATCGGCGTGGAAGTGCGTCATCCGGCTTTTTTTGCCAAAGGGGAAGACGAGCAGCAACTGAATCGCTTACTTATCAAACACGGCGCGAATCGCATCATCATGGACAGTCGCCCTGTGTTTGCCGCACCACCGACGACCCCTGCCGTTATTGAGGCGCACCAAAACAAACCGCATGTTCCGGTGCATGCGATTGCGACGGCGAACCAACCGATGATCCGCTTTATTGGTCACCCTGATGACGCCAGTAATGATGCCTTCTTTGCTAACTGGCTCGCTCGCCTGCCAGTGTGGCTACGCGCAGGTAAACAGCCCTATCTGTTTGTACACACGCCAGACAACAATGCCGCCCCTGAATTGGCCATCCGGTTGTACCAACAACTGCAGCGCCATGCGCCAGATTTAGCCCTGCCCACGGTAGAATTACCCAAACCGGCCGATAGTGCACAATTTTCCTTACTGTAAGCTGACTACACACCCAGCGTAACCAAAATCCTTAAAGACAAATGGGCACATTTTCACTACAATACGCGACCTTTCTGCGGTGATGGATCACCCGGTATGCGTGCTACGTTAAAGAAGCGTTAAAATGCCCATACCTCGATTATTGGAATCCCAGTTCTTTATCCATTTATGAGGTTCGTGAGAATGGCAGGTCACGACAATATTTTTGCAGCACCTATCGAAAAGATGGGTGATTTCACCTTTGATGCGCGTGTGGCCGAAGTGTTCCCGGACATGATCCAACGTTCCGTACCGGGTTACAGCAACATTATTTCTGCGATTGGCATGTTGGCCGAGCGTTTTGCCAAACCGCACTCCAATGTCTACGACCTCGGTTGCTCTTTAGGGGCTGCCACGCTCTCAATGCGTCGCCATATTCAGCAAGAAGGGTGTGAGATCATTGCGGTCGACAACTCCAGCGCGATGGTGGAACGCTGCCGTTTGCACATTGATGCTTACCGCTCTGACACCCCTGTTCAGGTGATTGAAGCCGATATCCGTGATATCGACATTACTGACGCCTCCGTCGTAGTGCTGAACTTCACCTTGCAGTTTCTCGTACCCGAAGATCGCTATAAACTGTTGGAAAAAATCTATACAGGTCTACGCCCTGGCGGCATTTTGATCCTGTCTGAAAAATACATTTTCGACGATGAACGTGCGCACGATCTATTGATTGATTTGCACCACGATTTCAAGCGCGCCAATGGCTACAGTGAATTAGAGATCAGCCAGAAACGCAGCGCGATCGAAAATGTCATGCGCCCTGATAGCATCGACACCCACAAAGCACGCTTTGCATCCATTGGCTTTAGCAGCTCTGAAGTCTGGTTCCAGTGTTTCAATTTTGGCTCGATGTTTGCGATTAAATAAGGTTACCCGTTTCTATGTTTAGTTTTTCTGAGTTTTACCAACTCATTGCCCAGCACGACACCCTACGTCCGTGGCTGAACACCCTGCCGCAGCAATTGAGCGACTGGGAAGCTGAAGCCCACGGCGACATGGCCCGTTGGATGCGTGCGCTGAATAAATTTCCGACTGACAAGCCCGATACGATTGATATCAAAAACGCCGTCAGTGTGTGTAACGACACGCCGATTGCCGAAGGCGAACAAAAGCGTCTGGAAAGCTTGCTGCGTCTGCTTCACCCATGGCGTAAAGGCCCGTACACCATGCATGATATCCACATCGATACCGAGTGGCGTTCTGACTGGAAATGGGATCGCGTACTGCCGCATATCACACCGTTAAAAGGCCGCTCCGTACTGGATGTGGGTTGCGGTAACGGCTACCACATGTGGCGTATGCTGGGTGAAGGCGCGAAACTGACCGTGGGTATCGACCCGTCGAACCTGTTCTTGATCCAGTTTGAAGCGATCAAGCGTTTGATGGGCGGCGATGACCGTGCGTACTTGCTGCCGCTGGGCATTGAACAACTGCCAGAGCTGAAAGCCTTTGATACGGTCTTTAGCATGGGCGTGCTGTACCACCGCCGCTCTCCATTGGATCACATCATTCAATTGAAGAACCAGCTGCGCAAAGACGGCGAAATGATTTTGGAAACCTTGGTGATTGACGGTGACGAGAACGCGGTACTGGTACCGACGCACCGTTACGCGCAAATGCACAACGTATACTTCTTCCCGTCAGCCAAGGCGCTGAAAGTGTGGATGGAAAAATGCGGCCTTGTGGACGTGCGTATTGTGGATGAGTGTGTCACCACAACAGATGAACAACGTTCAACCAACTGGATGACCAACAACTCGTTGCCTGAGTACCTTGACCCTGCGGATCCATCGAAAACCATCGAAGGTTACCCTGCGCCAAGACGTGCCATTCTGGTTGCTCGAAATCCTGACTAAGTACTGACAAGGGATGCTGTTCGCATCCCTTTTTGTACGTTAATATATTGCCGCTTAAAGAAAAAATGTACTTCGGGAGAGACAATGCTTCACCGCTGTGTACCACTACTGACTCTGGCTATTCTATCTGGCTGTACGATGACCCCTCAGCAAGAACACGACAAAACTATGCTGGCGATTAACACCATGGAAGATCGGGTCAATTTCCAACTAGCCACTATGATTAAACAAATCGATGATCAACAGTCGTCGATTGGCAACCTCGAAAAAGAGCTCACGACTGTGTCTAAGCAGTTAGTGCAAGCCAACGCAGCCATGCGTTTGGCACAAGCGTCTGTACCACAAAGCAAACCCCAACCGATCCCAGAAGAAACCAATGCCGATCCACGCATCGCACACGGTAAAGTCATTTTGGGTGAGGAAGAATGGGTGTGGCTTGATACTGTGCAGTCCTTCTTCAAGGCACGGGTTGATACTGGCGCGACCACCTCGTCACTGAGCGCCACGGATATCCAAATTTTTGAACGTGACGGCAGAGAATGGGCCCGTTTTCACCTAAACCACACCAATGATGAAGTGCCTGCTGATGCCGGTGTGATTGAAGCACCCATCGTGCGTTGGGTGAAAATCCGTCAAGCCAGCACCGAAGACCCGGTACGCCGTCCTGTGATCGAAATCTGGGTTAAACTCGGTCAATTGCATGAAAAAACGCAATTTACCTTGGCAGATCGCACACAAATGACCTATCCAGTATTATTAGGCCGTGAATTTTTTAAAGACATCGCCCTCGTTGATGTGGGTAAAAAGTTTGTTCAAGGCATGGATGAACAACAGGCACGACAAGTCAAAAAAAACTAATAACAAAATAATGATGAGGATGTCATGACATCAAGAATCCCGTTCTACTTTCTTATTACGCTGCTGGTGATTGTCGGGTCGGCCCTTAGCCTGTACCGCCATGATGTTTACGGCGTGCCTTGGACCCCCGGTGAAGAACGTGCTCTTTGGGAACTCGAAGCCCGCATTGAATTTGATGCCATTGGCGATCCGGTCAAGGTATCCATGGCTGCGCCTGAGACACAGCAAGGGTTTACCCAGATTGATGAAAGTACCTCTTCACCTGGCTACGGTGTCGCACTGATTGACACCAGCAAAGGCCGCCGTGCCGAATGGTCTATCCGTGAAGCCACCGGTAAGCAAATCCTGTATTACAAAACCCAAATGCTGGTCGATAACCAAGCCTCTTACACCCCTGTGCCACCGAAAGGCGACACGGTGGCTGTCAGCTTGGATAACCCGCAGCAAACCGCCGCTAAAGCACTGCTTGATCAAGCCCGCAGTCTCTCTTCTGACAACATCACCTTGACCCGTGAGCTGATCAAACAATTTAACGACCATAACAACCAGAACGCAGCACTGCTGCTCAATAGCCTGAGCCGTGAACAAGCGATCATTAACCTGCTGTCGCTGGAAAAAATCCACGCGCGTATTGTCGGGGGCTTGCAACTGGAAGACGGACGCCGTCGCCAAAGCATCACCCCGATGGTGGAAGTGTGGGATGGCACCCATTGGGTACTTTTTGATCTGCAAACCGGTCAAGAAGGCCAGCCGGACAATGTCCTGATCTGGAACCAGCAAGGTCACTCACTGCTCGACGTGGTCGGCGGCCGTAATTCCAACATCAGTTTCTCGATCATTGCGCAAGATATCACACCACAACAAGCGACCCGTGAGAAAGTCCAAGCCGAAGATCTGCTGAACTTCTCCATCCACAGCTTGCCCGTGGAAGAGCAAGCCATGTTCAAGACCATCATGCTGGTGCCGATTGGTGCGCTGATCGTGGTCTTCTTACGGATCATCATCGGCCTGAAAACCTCCGGTACCTTCATGCCCGTGCTGATCGCTGTGGCCTTCGTACAGACCCAACTGGTGACCGGCGTGCTCGGCTTCTTGCTGATTGTCGGTACGGGTTTGATCATTCGAAGTTACTTGTCGAAACTGAACTTGCTGCTGGTGGCGCGAATATCCGCGGTGATCATCACGGTGATCATGATCATCTCCGTCTTCACCGTGGTGGCGTTTAAGATTGGCTTGGTGGAGGGCTTAAGCATCACCTTCTTCCCAATGATCATCTTGTCATGGACCATTGAGCGTATGTCTATTCTGTGGGAAGAAGAAGGCGCGAAAGAAGTGCTGATCCAAGGGGGCGGCTCGCTCTTAACGGCGATCATTGTTTACCTGGCAATGACCAACCCGCTGGTTCGTCACCTGACGTTCAACTTCATCGGCATACAGCTCATTATCTTGGCTGTGATTCTAATGCTGGGTAACTACACCGGTTACCGCTTGAGTGAACTGCGTCGCTTCAAGCCGCTAACGGAGGATTGATATGTTGTCATTCCTGTCCAGGTTCACCTCCCCCATGAAGCTGCACCAACGCGGCATCATGGGCATGAACAAGCGTAACCACAGCTACATTGGTCGCTACAACAGCCGCCATTTGTTTCCATTGGTTGATGACAAGCTCAAAACAAAGTTGCTTGCCCAACAAGCCGGAGCAACCGTTCCTGACTTGATTGGCGTTATCGGCAGCCAAGTGGATGTGAAAACCATTCACGACATGGTGAAAAACTGGCCGGGCTTTGTGATCAAGCCCGCGCAGGGCTCCGGCGGTAAAGGCATTCTGGTGATCGTCCGCCACAAAGACGGCGTTTACGTGAAGCCGTCAGGCGCTGAGATCAACAAACAAGATGTGGAACGTCACATTACCAATACCTTGGCGGGCTTGTTCTCGCTGGGGGGCAAAAATGACGTGGCCATGGTCGAAAACCTGATCCAATTTGATGATGTGTTCGATGGCTTCAGTTATGAAGGCGTGCCGGATGTGCGTGTGATTGTCTTCAAAGGCTACCCAGTGATGGCGATGATGCGCTGCTCGACGGCGGCCTCTGATGGCAAGGCCAACTTGCACCAAGGCGCGGTCGGGGTCGGTATTGATATCGCCACCGGCAAAGCTATTCGTGCGGTACAGTTTAACCAGCCGATCGAACGTCACCCTGATACGGATCGCTTGCTCAGTGAGTTATCCGTGCCAAACTGGCACAAACTGCTGACGCTGGCATCCAGCGCTTGGGAAATGACCGGACTGGGCTACATGGGTACTGACATGGTACTCGACAAGTCCAAAGGCCCGATGGTACTGGAATTGAACGCCCGTCCGGGTTTAGCCATTCAAATTGCCAACGGGTGTGGCCTGTTACCGCGCCTCCAGCATATTGAACACCTCGGCGTGCCGGCTAAACCGCCGACACCGGAAGAGCGCGTGGCGTATGCGGCCGATCAATTTGGCAGCAAGTCACAGTTCTAATTCCCCCTATCGGTTTTATGACCGTCTTCATGGCTACTTTCAAGCCCCGACCTTTGGTTGGGGCTTTTTCTTATCTGCTCGCCCACCATTACATCGCCGCCGCTTCGGCAGCGCTTTCACATAGCGTCACGCCAGAGAACCGCATAATATAGGTGAGTATCTCTTAGAGGGTCTCTACCCTGCTCACTTTTTTCGTTCAAGGATCCGATCATGTCTCTTCCTCCAAGCTTTGCACAGCCGGTAGATCGCACCAACAGTAACAGCATTAAATGGAATAAATACAAAGACCAAGACATTCTGCCTATGTGGATTGCCGACAGTGACTTTACGGTACCCAGCGCGATTACCGATGCTCTGCATAACCATATTGACCATGGGATCTTTGGCTATGGCTGCGCACCAGTACACCTAACCAATCTGCTAGTTGAGCGCATGGCCCATCGCTACCAATGGCACATTGAGCCAGAATGGATTGTGTATTTACCGGGCTTGGTATGCGGCATTAACCTGAGTGTGCGTGCGACAACCGAGGCTACCGCAGGCGTGTTGTGCCCGACCCCGATTTATCCGCCGTTTAAACAAGCGGTCAAATTGGGCGAACGCACCTATCAGCCCCTGCCGATTGAACTGGATAACCAACGCTGGTTACTGTCGCTAGACGATGACACGGTGACACCAGACAGCCAATTACTGTTGTTCTGTAACCCACTGAATCCGGGTGGCACAGTCTACCGCCGCCATGAATTGGAAGCCGTGTGTCACTTTGCGGAAAAACATGACTTGGTGGTGTGCTCCGATGAAATCCACAGTGATTTGATCTTGGATCCTCAATGTCAGCATATTCCGTTTGCCAGCATCAACGAAGACGCAGCGCAACGCTCAATCACGCTGATCGCCCCAAGCAAAACCTTCAACATTGCCGGTTTGGGCGCGTCAATGGCGATCATTCCCAACCCGACCCTGCGCCGTGCATTCGTGAAAGCCAAAGCTGGCATTGTGCCGGATGTGAATGTGTTGGCGTACACCGCTGCCGAAGCCGCCTATGAACACGGTCAGTCATGGCTGGATGACCAGCTTGAGGTGCTTCGCCAACATAAACAAAAATTAGAAGAAACCATCAACGCCTTGCCGTATTTGACCTTACACCCGATTGAAGGCACGTACTTGGCGTGGATTGATGCCAGTGCGCTACCGGTCACGTCCCCCTTCAAGTTCTTTGAAGAAGCGGGTGTCGGCCTGTCTCCTGGGGCTGATTTTGGTAATCCGCAATTTGTGCGCCTTAATTTCGCGTGTCACACCGACGTGCTGGATGAAGCACTGCGCCGTATTACGCATGCGGTAAGCACATTGGCCAAGCAGCAGGCACCAGCGTAAGCACGAAAAAAATGATGGCTTTGCGCTAAAGAAATGTTTGTTCGAACCGATACGCTTTATACGAAGGCAAAAGGCCATTCGCAAAGCAACGAGATGAACGGGCAAACATGCAGATCCATACCTTAGACAAAGCGCAGCTGATACACGAAGTTCAGCTCGGCAGCCACCTCAGCCATGCGGTTGAAGGCGGACGTCGTGCTGACTTTGCGTTAATGCTTGCCATGCTGTCACCGGATCTACTGGAAACGACCCCGCTCGATACCCCGCCAGCACAGGGGAAAACCGAAAGTGAATTACGTGCATATTTCGAACTGCCACCCGCTGCCCCGTTATCAAGCACAGAACAGTGTTATGAACACGGTGCACAACAAGCCCAAGCCTTCCATGACAGCGGCCTGTCTGATGTGCGTTTGCTAAGCGGCTTGCAGCCAACTGCACTCTCATACCCGCCACAAGGCACGAAAGGTATGCCGGAAGAGCTGTACCACAACCTTTCAGGCCATGAACGTCGCTTGCTGCCACCCACCGAAACCACCCGTGTCCCCGCTTCACCACAAGATCTTTACTTGTCATTGCTGCAGGCCAAGCGTTTCTCTGAAATGTACATCGCCTGATATTGCACGTTCCCCCCGCACAACACCCTCCGCGTTCTAGGCTTTCATCTATAGCCTCACTACAGCCTCTCAATCCATTTATACGCCAAAGAAATACACATGCGCTTTAGGGGTATTTTTATTTCGTGACCGCCTTCATAGCTTTGTCATCACGATCCCGCACGATGATCACAGTTCGCTAACATTTTATAGCGGGCCTTCAGGGAATGGGGGCTTTTTCACAGTTATTCGCGCCACAACCCCGTAGTGTCAGATGAAACAGTAGAAAAATGGGGCCGTTATGGCGATTTTCAGGAGAAAACACCACCGTATGAAGACAGGTATAACACACCGCCTGACACATACCGATTTTCCCCATCACCTCCCTTATGCACGGTACCTGGGCATCACCCTGAAAGGATAAAAAACGTTATGAATATTGCACAATCCGTCATACTCGTTACCGCCGCAGGCAGCCCATTAGGCAAAGCGATTGCCATGCATTTTTCAACACTGGGTGCACAAGTGGCACTGGTGGATCACAACAAACGGGCACTCAACAATACGCTCATGGCATGTCAGGCCATTCAGCCCCATTGTCAGTCTTACCTGATCGACGATCATGATGAGAGTACCATTGCAACGTTAATCACCAATGTTCATCAAACCTTTGGCAAAATTGATGTGCTACTCAACTGCTGGCTCAGTACGCCTTTACCTGCCTTATTGAGCCCGACCTCCGTGGATCAATTCAGCCGATCACTGGCTGACGCCGTGGCGCCGTTTTTCTTGTTTGGCCAACACACCGCCCATTACATGCGACAGCATCACTGTCGTGGCGTGATCATCAACTTGGCGTTAAATGATGATAGCCTGCATCCGTCACTCAATAGCGGATCCAAAGCCATGGTCTCTGGGTTGACCTCCAGCTGGGCCAAAGAACTGGCCGAATTTAATATCCGCGTCGGCGGCGTCGTCCCTTTGACCCGCGATCACGACGAGATGACGGCTCACACGGTGATTAGCTCACCGTTGCAGTACGAAATTGTTCGCAGCGCGGAATACATTGTCGCGAACGATTACTTCAACGGCCGGATGATCGAAGCCGAAGTCAGTTAGTTCCCCCCCTTTCCTCAGTGGTGTAACAACACCCCACCACTGAGGCCTAAGTTTCATCGATCTATCGCGCTGACTTAACACTCTGCTCTCTTCCCTTATCTTTCGCTTTTACTCGATACTCTCTCCTCGGAAACTCACCCCTGTTTTTCTTCGCTCTTCCTCGGCACTCGTCCCTTTAAACTCGCCTCCCTCTTTTCACCAGACGTAAAAAAGCCCGCCAAAGTGGCGGGCTAAATGTTTACAGTGCGCTAGCTAAACAAGGATTATGCTTCAGCTTTATCAGCTTTCTTTGCTTTTGCAGGCTTAGCAACTTCAACAGGCTCAGACTTCTTGATCACTGTTGTACCTTCGAACGTTTCACCTTCAACGTAAGCATTACCGTAGTAAGCCGCTGTTAGTACGTCTTTCAGCTCGCTGATCAATGGGTAGCGTGGGTTAGCACCTGTACACTGGTCATCAAACGCTTCAACAGACAAGGTATCCACTTTCGCTAGGAAGTCTGCTTCTGGTACGCCAGCCGCTTGGATAGACATAGGAATGTCTAGTGCCACTTTCAGCTCGTCCAACCATGTTAGTAGACGCTCAATCTTCTCAGCAGTGCGGTCACCCGCTTGAGACAGACCTAGGTGGTCAGCCACTTCTGCGTAACGACGACGTGCTTGAGGGCTCGCGTACTGAGAGAATGCCGTTTGCTTAGTTGGGTTATCATTCGCGTTGTAACGTACAACGTTAGAAATCAATAGTGCGTTCGCCAAACCGTGTGGAATGTGGAACTCTGCACCCAACTTGTGCGCCATTGAGTGACATACACCCAAGAAGGCATTAGCAAACGCGATACCCGCGATAGTTGCTGCGTTGTGTACTTTCTCACGTGCGATTGGGTCGTTTGCACCGTTCGCGTAGCTTGAAGGTAGGTATTCTTTAAGCATCTTAAGCGCTTGAAGTGCCTGACCGTCAGAGTATTCGTTCGCAAGAACAGATACGTAAGCTTCTAGTGCGTGTGTTACTGCATCGTAACCACCGAAAGCAGTCAGTGACTTAGGCATGTTCATCACAAGGTTCGCATCAACGATAGCCATGTGAGGTGTTAGCTCGTAGTCAGCCAGTGGGTATTTTGCACCGGTCTTGTCGTCAGTAACAACCGCAAACGGTGTCACTTCAGAACCTGTACCTGATGTGGTTGTAATACAAACAAGCTCAGCTTTCTTACCCATTTTAGGGAACTTGTAGATACGCTTACGGATGTCCATAAAGCGCATTGCTAGTTCTTCGAAATGCGTTTCTGGGTGCTCGTACATTACCCACATGATCTTCGCCGCATCCATTGGAGAACCGCCACCTAGTGCTAGGATAACGTCTGGCTGGAAGCTCTTCATTGCTTCTGCGCCTTTCTCAACAACAGATAGCGTTGGATCCGCTTCTACGTCGAAGAATGTTTGTACTTCAATGCCTTGTGCTTTCAGTAGTGAAACCACTTCGTCTGCATAACCGTTGTTGAATAGGAAACGGTCAGTCACAAGGAATGCACGCTTCTTACCTTCTAGGTCGCTTAGCGCGATTGGAAGGCTACCACGACGGAAGTAGATAGATTTTGGTAGTTTGTGCCACAACATATTCTCTGCTCGCTTCGCTACTGTCTTCTTGTTGATAAGGTGCTTAGGACCTACGTTCTCAGAGATAGAGTTACCACCCCATGAGCCACAACCAAGAGTTAGAGAAGGTGCAACGTTGAAGTTGTAAAGGTCACCGATACCACCGTGTGTGGTTGGGATGTTTACAAGAATACGTGCAGTTTTTAGCTTGTCACCGAAGTAACGGATACGATCTGCGTTCACGTCTTGGTTAGTGTATAGGCCAGAGGTGTGACCGATACCGCCAATCTCAACCATGGTTACTGCTTGGTCTACGGCGTTTTCAAAAGAAGACGCGCGGAACATACCCAATGTTGGAGACAGTTTTTCGTGAGCGAATTCATCTTCGTACTTCACTTCAACACCTTCACCGATAAGGATCTTGGTGTTAGCTGGTACTTTAACGCCTGCCATTTCAGCAATCTTAGTTGCTGGCTGGCCAACGATGTCTGCGTTTAGTGCACCGTTGATAAGCAGAATTTTACGTACTTTGTCCGCTTCAGCAGCCGTCAATACATAACCGTTGTGAGAAGCAAAACGTGCTTTCACTTCTTCATACACTTCATCCATAACGATAACTGCTTGCTCAGAAGCACAAACAACACCGTTATCGAATGTTTTAGACATCAGTACAGAAGCGACTGCACGCTTAACGTCTGCGGTTTCATCAATAACAACTGGTACGTTACCCGCACCAACACCGATAGCAGGTTTACCTGAAGAGTAAGCCGCTTTCACCATGCCTGGACCGCCAGTCGCAAGGATCAGGTTGATGTCATCGTGCTTCATCAGCGCGTTAGAGAGTTCTACAGATGGTTGGTCAATCCAACCGATGATGTCTTTTGGTGCGCCTGCCGCAACGGCTGCATCAAGAACAAGCTTCGCTGCGTCGTTCGTTGAGTTTTTCGCACGTGGGTGTGGAGAGAAGATGATCGCGTTACGCGTTTTTAGCGAGATAAGAGATTTGAAGATCGCTGTAGATGTTGGGTTCGTTGTTGGAACGATACCACAGATGATACCTACAGGTTCTGCGATGGTCATGGTGCCGAACTCTTCGTTCTCTTCCAAGATACCGCATGTTTTTTCGTCTTTGTATTTGTTGTAGATAAATTCTGAAGCGAAGTGGTTTTTGATAACCTTATCTTCAACAATACCCATACCTGATTCAGCAACAGCTTGTTGAGCTAGAGGAATACGCGCATTGTTTGCTGCAAGAGAAGCCGCACGGAAGATCTTATCAACTTGCTCTTGTGAGTAAGTTGCAAACTCTTTCTGAGCCGCTTTTACACGTGCAATCATTGCATCTAGTTCAGCTACATTAGTAACAGCCATAGTTAACTCCTAACTTAATATTGAAAACTTTTTAGTAAGGATACGTTTTACATCCTTTGAGCTACCTGGGCGCATCCAATGCAAACAACTCGGTAACACACATTCTTAGTAAATTGCTTTCAAAACTGATTATATTCTTTCACACCGCGAAAAAAATTGATTTGGATCACTTTCGGCCATTGATACATCGATTTTGTAAAAACAAGAGCTAAATCATACAAAAACACGCCTAGCCATGGTTGCTTTGTGAGCTTGGTGTTTTTATTGCGCTCAAATAATGTAATTCAGCGCTGCATCAACAGTTCCATTTTACGTAATAAACCTACATAAACGATCACAATTAATGCTCAATGAGACATAAATCACAGTTATTTTTTTGCCCTCGCCGAATAGTACATCGCCGTGTAGCACAATATATACCCCATAGAGGGTACGTGAAAATCTCGACTTTTTACAGTCAAGCAACAAGTAATTCATAAATAACTTTGAATATCCGGTTCTGGGGCTATTTTTAATTGCCCTACTTCAATCATTTAGATTAAAATATCGCCGATCAACAGTCATGCATGCGGATCCACTGTTGAGTAGGGATACTTTCTTTCGTGCTTTCTCATCATCAGACAGTCTATTTATGCCATCACTTGAACTTGCCATCTTCTTGCAGTTTTTTGTCGGCTTGATCGCCGCCGTGAACCCTATCGGCATCATGCCGATCTTTGTTTCGCTCACCAGTCACATGAGCCCAGAAGAGCGGAATAAAACCGCCCTGACAGCCAATATCGGTGTGGCCGTGATCTTAACCGTCTCACTCTTAGCCGGACAAATGCTGCTGGATATGTTCAGCATTTCGCTCGATTCATTCCGCGTCGCTGGTGGGTTACTTCTATTGACCATCGCGTTTTCAATGATGAGCGGTAAGCTGGGGGAAGATAAACAGAATAAAGAAGAGCGATCAGAATCAATCAGCCGTGAACAAATCGGTGTGGTGCCACTGGCCATGCCCCTCATGGCGGGGCCGGGTGCCATCAGTTCCACGATCGTGTATGGCTCTCGCCACCCCGATATGGCCAGTACGGTCGGCATTGCCCTGACCATCGTGCTGTTTGCCACCAGCTGTTGGCTGCTGTTTCGCGCCGCCCCATTAATCGTTCGCGTGCTCGGGCAAACCGGGATCAACGTCATTACCCGTATCATGGGTCTGATTTTGGCGGCATTAGGTATTGAGTTTATTGCTAACGGCTTGCGCGCCCTTTTCCCTGGGCTGGCATAGCCCCTTTGATGGCCTCGCGCTATCAGTAACAGAACGTGAGCCTCCTGACAGACACCCCAACTCAGCCGCATCCCGTGGCTGGTTTTCTTTTTGTTGCGCTCGTTTTCCCATCATCTTGTGCCATTAGTCTGAGAATCCACGCGATATCCTTGCATATCACCTTGCTTGCATTGTTCCTCTCGTCAATCCTTTATATGCTATGGCGCTTCAATTTCGACGTCGCGTATACATTTTGACTTCGCGCATAACAGGGGAAAGGCAAACCAGTGGTAACACTTACCCGCAAGCAGCGGCTTTATCAGATCATTTTCGGCACCCAAACCAAAGCCGGACAATATTTTGACATCATCCTGATCGGTGCGATCCTAAGCTCAGAGTTGATCCTGATCTTATCTTCGGTACAAACCGTCGAATCCCAATACAGCACCCTGCTGACCGTGCTGGAATGGACCTTCACCCTGCTGTTTACCATCGAGTATGTCGTGCGTTTGTATTGCTCCCCGAAACCGTGGGCCTATGCCAAAAGCTTCTATGGCATGATTGATTTGATTGCCGTGCTACCCAGCTATTTGGCTTTCTTGCTACCCGGTTCCAATTATCTGCTGATCGTGCGTCTGGTGCGTGTCATGCGGATTTTCCGTATTTTGAAGCTGGCGCGCTTTCTGAAAGACTCCAATATCCTGCTGCGATCATTGAAAATGGCACAGCGAAAGATTTTGGTCTTTTTCAGTACCGTCGCCATTCTCGTCACGGTATTAGGCTCACTGCTGTATATCATTGAAGGACCGAATAATGGCTTCACCAGTATTCCTATCAGTATTTACTGGGCGATTGTGACGATCACGACGGTAGGGTACGGTGACATTGTGCCGCAAACCGATTTAGGGAAAGCACTGGCCTCTTTAACCATGCTGTTGGGTTACTCCATTTTGGCCGTACCCACCGGGATCATTACCGCGGAACTCAGCCAAGAAATGAAAACCCAGCGAGAGTTTATTCGTTGCATGAACTGTTCCACCAGCGGCCATGAGGCGGATGCCAAGTACTGCCGCAACTGCGGTACTGAACTGCCCGAGCATTTATAACAGACATAAAAAAACCGGCGTATTCAACGCCGGTTTTTTATTTGAGCTTTTTTATTTGAGCTGTTATGGCTCGCGCTTTCGCGATGGCTTACTTACGACGCCACGTTGTGCCTTGCGGGCCATCTTCTAGGATGATACCCATCGCCAGCAACTTATCACGCGCGTCATCAGCCGCAGCCCAATCTTTCGCCGCTCGTGCATCTAAACGCTGTTGAATCAACGCTTCGATTTCCTCCACGTCTTCTGCATCAGCCGTACTTTGCAAGAACGCTTCTGGTTCTTGTGAAAGCAGACCAAGGATATCAGCCAACTCACGCATACGCGCACCCAATGCCGATGCAGTTGCCAAGTCATCATTCTTTAGGCGGTTAATTTCACGCGCCATGTCAAACAATGCCGAGTACGCTTCAGGGGTGTTGAAGTCATCATTCATAGCAGCAGTAAAGCGCGTGATGAACTCATCGCCACCGGTTGCTGCCACGTTGGTGTCCAAACCGCGCAGTGAGGTGTACAGACGCTCAAGCGCAGAACGGGCTTGCTTAAGGTTATCTTCGCTGTAGTTCAGCTGGCTACGGTAGTGGCCTGACATCAGGAAGTAACGAACCGTTTCTGCATCGTAGTGCGCCAATACGTCACGGATAGTGAAGAAGTTACCCAATGACTTGGACATCTTTTCACGATCAACCATCACCATGCCACTGTGCATCCACGTGTTCACGTACTGTGAACCGGTTGCACAGCATGACTGGGCAATTTCGTTCTCGTGGTGCGGGAACTGAAGATCCGAGCCGCCACCGTGGATGTCAAAGTGATCACCCAAAATCGCTGAGTTCATCGCAGAACATTCAATGTGCCAGCCTGGACGACCTGGCCCCCATGGTGATTCCCATGTTGGTTCACCCGGCTTAGACATTTTCCACAACACGAAGTCCAGTGGGCTGCGTTTGGCCATGTCGATATCAACACGTGCGCCAGCCTGAAGCTGATCCAAATCTTGCTTAGACAGTTTGCCGTATTCGTCAAACTTGCTCACTTCAAACATCACGTCGCCGTTGCTGGCTACATACGCAAAGCCACGTTCGATCAAACGCTCACACATGGTGATGATTTCAGCGATGTAATCGGTCGCGCGCGGTTCGATGTCTGGGCGCTTCATGCCAAGCGCATCGAAATCAGCGTGCATTTCACCGATCAAACGGGCTGTCAGTGAATCACAGCTTTCGCCGTTTTCTGCCGCGCGTTTAATGATCTTGTCATCGATATCGGTAATATTACGTACAAACGTCAAATCGTAACCGGCATAGCGCAAGTAGCGGGATACCACGTCAAACGATACGAAGGTACGACCGTGACCGATGTGACACAAATCGTAAATGGTAACCCCACAGACATACATGCCTACTTTACCAGGCTGGATGGGTTTGAATGCCTCTTTCTGTTTTGTCAGTGAGTTATAGATCTTCAACATGTCTCTTAGATACTCATTTTCTGGGGTTACGATATAAGAAAGTCATTATACCCAAGCCACTTCAAGATGCCAGTTTCAGTGAGAATATATTGGTCACGGATTACACCGCGACAGCCCGTATTACAGCGTGATCATCTATAGTTAGATCAATCGTTCCAAGCCGTGAAGCGAGGCACGCTTTCACCATTCCGTCACGCTGATTATTTCATCGATTTCGGCGGTAAAAGGGGTTACTCAGCAGTTAATATTGACGGCTAAGACCAGTAAGATAGAATCCAACGTTTATAGCAATAAACATCCATTTAAAGGACAAGCTCATGGTAACGCTTCACACGACTTTTGGTGACATCAAAATCCAACTTAATACAGAACAAGCACCTGTAACTTGTGAAAACTTCCTGCAGTACTGCCGTGACGGTTTTTACAACGGCACAATCTTCCACCGTGTAATCGACGGTTTCATGGTTCAAGGTGGCGGCATGGCATCTGGCATGGAAGAAAAAGAATCTCGTGCACCGATCAAGAACGAAGCGAACAACGGCCTAAGCAACAAAGTGGGTACACTGGCAATGGCACGTACAATGGAGCCGCATTCAGCAAGCTCTCAGTTCTTCATCAACGTGAACGACAACAAATTCCTAGACTTCAAATCAGAGACGCCTGATGGTTGGGGCTACTGTGTATTCGCAGAAGTGGTTGAAGGTATGGACGTTGTGAACAAGATCAAAGCGGTTTCAACGGGCAACTGGGGTTACGTACACCAAGATGTACCTGTTGAAGAAGTGCTTATCAACAGCGTAACTATCGAAGCATAAGTCTTCATAAGGGGCGGCCAGAGTGTCGCCCCTTTTTTCCTATGACCACACTCTTTATTGCAGATTTGCACCTCAGTGCCGAACGCACTGACATTACCGACTGTTTCCTGCATTTCATGGCACACGACACACAAGGGATTGATGCCCTCTATGTGTTGGGTGATTTATTTGAAATGTGGATCGGTGACGACGATGACTCTCCTTTCCACCAGCAGATCAAGCAGGCCTTTCGCCAGCTGACTGACCGTGGGATCCCATGCTATTTCATTCACGGCAATCGCGACTTTCTTGTGGGCAAGCGATTCAGCCGCGAAACCGGCGTGCAGCTCTTACCTGAGCACACCGTGATTGATCTTTATGGCACCCCAACACTGGTGCTGCATGGTGACACCTTATGCACCCTGGATGAAGCCTATCAACAGTACCGTAAAAAAGTGCATAACCGTTTCATTCAATGGTTGTTCTTCCGATTGCCATTACGCACTCGCCAGAACATTGGCCAGAAAATGCGTGGCAACAGCCATAAAAATAATCGCGCCAAAAGCCAAAGCATCATGGATGTCACGCCCGATGAAGTGCTTGCGAAGATGACCGAATATGGTGTGCATCAGATGATCCACGGTCACACTCACCGTCCTGATGTGCATCACGTGTCTCTTCACGGTCAACCCGCCACACGCACCGTGCTGGGTGATTGGTATGATCATGGCTCAGTCTTGGTGTGCAACCCTTCGGGCAATGTACTGGAAACCCGTGATTTCACCGCGCCCGAGACCACGCCACACACTGCGCATTCACCGGCCTAATGGTACCCATGCACGAATTGCGAGCATAACCCCTCAGCAAGACAACGGGAAACCCAATCGTCAGACATAAAAAAGGTACGCCATGCGTACCTTTTTTTTTCACCGGTGCTGTATTACCGAAGCTTTCTCAATCGTTGTTGATCACGGGTACGTTATGACTCTGAACCCGACAAGATCGGTGACGCAGCCTCAGCCTCTTTCGCAGCCAGCGCTTGTGGTCGCTCTTGACGCCAAGAACGGTACATCGTCAATGAGGTATACAACACCACCCCAATCACCAACCACGCCAACACATGCATATCCAGTGACTTCACCAAGTACGCCGCAATCACCACACCAATCGGGCCCGTAATCGCGACCACCAGCGCAGCACGGCTATTAATGCGGTTACGCACAATAAAGCCCCCGGCCGAGAAGAAACTTAGGAAGGCACACGAACACATCATGATCGGGAAGGCCGCCAATGGGTGCATGCCCAGCAGGTACACCATGGTCATACACGGTGCATACAAGCCAATGCCCACCGTCATCAAGGCGCCAAACAAGAAGTTACCGGCAATCGCAATCGCCAACTTCCAGCCCGTCAACCCTAACGCCATGCCCCCCAACGGTAACAGCTTGAGCTGCCCCGCCAACATCATGCCAGCAATCGCCAGTAACGCGCCACACATGACGATACGGATCAACTGCCGGTCCCAACTTGAGACTAAACGGGCACCAAAGGTTGCCCCTAAGCACGCCGCAATTACCATGCTGACAAGGGTTGTTGGATCCACATCTACCGCAGTCAAAAAGATCAGTGATTGAAACACCGTTGCCATCACCGCTTGGCAATTTAACGTACCCGGTAATAGCTGATCATCAATCAGTTTAAATTGTTTATACCCTGCAGTTTTAATAGCAAAGCTGCCGATACCCAAGGTATCGCAGAAATTCGCCACCCCGCCGATAAGACCGATTGGGAGGATTTTGGTTTGTGCTTCCTGCTTACGATTTCTACGCCATGCCATCAGTAGCATGATCATAAAAACGCATCCACCTACAAGCAATCCCGCTTGTATGACTGTGAATACTGTCATGAGTTACACATTATTTTGCGAAAGGAAAGGAATTATCTATTAAGATTAAGGCTCATTCTATGCGTCAAGTCAGAGCGATACGGCGTAATCAGCATCCGTATTGACCCGCAATGACTGTAAGAAGCATGGGTATCATACCGATTTTGGCGGGCCACTGGCAAATATACGGCCATTTCAACAATATTACCGACCGCGAGTTTTGCCTCTTTTATGCATTCATACCTTGCCAGACAACCCATTCTCAACCGAAAAAAAGAAACTATCGGCTACGAACTGCTGTTTCGTGATGGCCCGAATAATGCTTTTCCCGGTGTCGAAGCCGAACACGCTACCCACCGCCTACTGACCGATAACTTCCTTGGCGGAAACTCGTTGCATGTTGCTGCCGGTAAAAAAGCCTTTATCAATTTCCCCTATAGCAGCCTGATCAAGCGCACGCCGCTGATGTTTGCCAAAGAAAGCTTCATCATTGAAATTCTCGAATCGTGTGAACCGGATGATGCCTTGCTTGATGCGGTAATGGAACTGCATCACCTCGGTTACACGTTGGCGCTGGATGATTTCATTCCCTCACCGCCGTGGAACCGCTTTTTGCCGTATATCCACATTATTAAGTTTGATATACGTGCTATTCCCATCAGCCGCGCTGGCTTTTTCATTCGCCATCACCGCGAAAAAGGCAGCCCTTTACGGTTTCTGGCCGAAAAAGTCGAAAGCCATGCTGAGTTTATGGCGGCCAGAGATGCGGGATTCGATTGGTTTCAGGGCTACTTTTTCAGTCGCCCGGAATTGCTGCGACAAAAAACCTTGTCGCCTTCGGCCCTGACCATATTGCGCTTGTATCAAGCCATCAGTCAGCCTGAACTGGATCTCTGCCACATCGAGCAGCTCATCACGAACGATGTGTCACTGTCTTACAAGCTGTTACGCCACGTCAATAACATCACCGCACCACGCGCCAAGTCGATGTCGTCGTTCAAACAAGCCTTAGCCTTCATGGGCGAGACCCAGTTACGCCGCTTTGTCACCTTTGTCGCCACCTCACAAGCGACCGAAGATAAACCGCTGTCGCTCTATCTGCTGTCACTGCAACGCGCCCGTTTCTGTGAATACCTCAGTCAGCACATCACGCCAAAAGTTAGTGCGAACCAAGCATTTCTTACCGGTTTATTTTCTTTACTGGAATCCATGCTGGATCAGCCCATTGACGTGATCATCGAACAATTAGCATTGAATAAAGCCATCCGCCATGCACTGATCGCCCAACACGGTGAACTGGGGTTATTACTGCAATTGGCGATCGCCTATGACAATGCCGATTGGCCGCGCATACGCCAACTCAGCCAGATTTTGCATGTCGCTGAATCTGTCGTTGCAGAACAGTATCTAGAGTCATTAAAATGGGCGACTCATCATGAACAACACAATACCGAGTAAACCATGACCCAACGTCATTCGTCGTGCCCGTGCGGAAACAAACGCCCACTGGCAGAATGCTGCCAACCGATCCACCAAAATCCAACCCTTGCAACACACCCTGAGCAACTGATGCGTGCACGCTACAGCGCCCATGTGTTGGGATTGGTGGATTTTGTCGTGAAAACATATCACCCAAGCTGCGAAGCCGAACAACACCGCGATGCCATCGCAGAATCAGTGAATACCAAATGGCTCGGCCTTGACGTGATCAACAGCGAAATCGCCGACAATGGCGAAGGATTTGTTGAGTTTCAAGCGTTCTACCGTGACGGTAAAGAAGAATACTGCCTGCACGAGCGTTCTCGCTTTTTGCAGGAAGACGTGAATGGCGAAGCACAATGGTTCTACCTTGACGGGGAATACCCTGAGCCGGAAGAGCCAGAAGTGCTGACGCCAGCCGTGAGTGACAAAATTGGCCGTAACGACCCGTGCGTGTGTGGCAGCGGTAAAAAATACAAGAAGTGTTGCGGCTAACGACATCCATCGTCAGGTACGTTTACCCTGATCGTCTCTTGCTCCACAGGCCGCTGGCGTGTGGAGCCTCTTACACCCGATGGACACAACCGCTATATACGCAACAGCACAAACCTCGGCACGTTCGTGGGATAGTTACTATTTCCCTCTAGTGATGCCGCCCAGAAAAAGTCCTCGTCATCCCGCCTCCCCCAAACAACTCCCTCCTCTTCTCAAACAACAATAGCCGTTAACAAACAGCCTATTTCTGTTTTTTTTACGTGGTACATGAAAGCAAAAATCGGTGGGTGTGCGGCGTGACACCCACAATATGCACAGACCAACAACACACGCATGATGAAATTTAATATTTCCGTAAAATACCTGTTGCAAAACACCCCTAGCTTAGTTAGTGTGAATATCAAGCACAGCGTTAATAAAGATTTAGACAGAGTACATAATTATGCGTATCGACATGGTAAACCTACACCACCATCATCATCCTGATTAGTCTTTCGGGAGGATACGCCTCACTCTGGAAGACACCCATCACTCTTCCAGCGGTCAGATAAGCACTCAGCATTCAAGACCCTCGGGAGAGACATTTTCCGAGGGTTTTTCCGTTTTTACGCGCAGCCATTTTCGCTACACCATTTTCCGTTCACAGGGATGACAGGGATCAGAATTATGCAAACACAACGACTACGTATTGCCATTCAAAAAAAGGGACGCTTGAGCAAAGAATGCCAAGAGCTACTAAAACGCTGTGGCGTGAAGTTCAATATGGTCGGGGAACGCCTCGTCGTTCACGCTGAAAACATGCCGATTGATTTACTGCTGGTCCGTGATGACGACATTCCCGGCTTGATCATGGATGGCGTGGTGGATTTAGGCGTGATCGGCGAAAACGAGCTGGAAGAAGTCGCCCTTGAGCGTATCGCCCGTGGTGAGCCGGCCAACTATGAAAAACTGCGTCGCCTCGATTTCGGCGGCTGCCGCCTCTCGATTGCGATCAACAAAGGCGCGACCTACAACGGCCCACAAGATCTGCAAGGCCAGCGCATTGCCACCACGTACCCACAATTAGTGAAACGTTATATGGATGAGCAAGGCGTACAATTCAGTACCTGTATGCTGAACGGCTCGGTTGAAGTCGCTCCCCGTGCTGGTTTGGCCGATGCCATTTGTGATCTCGTTTCTACCGGGGCCACGCTAGAAGCCAATGGCCTGAAAGAAGCAGAAGTGATTTTGCGCTCGAAAGCGGTGCTGATCCAACGTACCGGTGACTTCTGCTACGACAAGCAAGCCCTGATCAATCGCCTGCTGACCCGTATGCAAGGGGTGATCCAAGCCAAAGAATCCAAATACATCATGCTGCATGCCCCAACAGACCGCCTTGAGCAAATCAAAGATTTGCTGCCGGGTGCCGAAGATCCAACGGTACTGCCACTGTCTCAAGACAAAAACCGTGTCGCTATCCATTTAGTCAGCTCTGAAAATCTGTTCTGGGAAACCATGGAGCAACTCAAAGAGTTGGGTGCCAGCTCCATCCTTGTGCTGCCAATTGAAAAAATGATGGAGTAAGCGATGAAAACTGTTGTCTGGCAATCACTGAGCGAAACACAGCAAAACAGCGTGTTAGAACGCCCTGCGATCACAGAAGGCGCAAACATTACCGCGGCGGTGTCATCGGTCATCGCTCAAGTACAAACCGACGGCGATGCGGCACTGAAAGCGCTCACGGCAAAATTCGACAACGTGGCACTCAATAACCTGCGCGTGTCGGAAGAGGCCATTGTGGCTGCGTCTGGTCGTTTAACGGACACCATGAAGCAAGCCCTTCAAGCGGCTTACAACAACATCAGCACTTTCCATGAGGCGCAACGTCCGGCGGCCATTCGTGTGGAAACCCAACCGGGTGTGGTCTGTGAGCAAGTCACCCGCCCTATCAATGCGGTCGGGCTATACATTCCCGGTGGCAGTGCGCCGTTGCCGTCAACGGTATTGATGTTGGGTGTACCCGCGAAAATTGCAGGCTGTGCACGTGCTATTCTGTGTTCGCCACCACCGATTGCCGATGAAATTCTTTATGTCGCCCAACTGTGTGGCATTGAAGAGGTCTACCAACTGGGTGGCGCCCAAGCGGTCGCGGCCATGGCGTATGGCACCGAAAGCATCACGAAAGTGGACAAAATCTTTGGCCCGGGCAATGCCTACGTGACTGAAGCCAAACGCCAGATCAGCAATGACTTCCGCGGTGCCGCTATTGATATGCCAGCGGGTCCATCCGAAGTGTTAGTGATTGCCGACAGCAGTGCCGATCCCGATTTCATCGCCGCCGATTTACTGAGCCAAGCCGAACACGGCCCGGATTCACAGGTCGTGTTAGTGACACCCGATCCTGCGTTGGCAGACCGTGTCGCCGATGCCATTCACAGCCAATTACTGCAACTCAGCCGCGCCGACATTGCCCGTCAGGCACTGGGGGCCAGCATTTTGATTGTGGCGGATTCCATTGCAGAATGTGTCGCGATTTCTAACCGTTACGGCCCCGAGCACCTGATCGTCCAAACGGACAACCCGCGTGCCCTGCTGCCTGAATTGGATAACGCAGGTTCCATTTTCCTTGGCAAGTGGTCACCCGAGTCCGTGGGGGATTATGCCTCTGGCACCAACCACGTACTGCCAACCTACGGGTATACCCGTACCTATTCGAGTCTGGGCTTGGCGGATTTCTCCAAGCGCATGACCGTACAAGAATTAAGTTGTGATGGCTTACTGGCGATTGCGCCAGTGGTTGAAGCCATTGCCGATGCCGAAGGGCTTGATGCCCACAAACGTGCCGTCACCCTCCGAGTTGAGAAGTTAAAGGAGCTGTAATGAGCCAGAATATTGAAGCATTGGCCCGTAAAACGGTCAGAGAAATGACCCCGTACATGTCAGCCCGCCGTCTGGGCGGTTGTGGGGACATTTGGCTCAATGCGAACGAATCCCCGTTCATGAACGAGTACACCATCAAGAGTGACCGTCTCAACCGCTACAGCACGTGTCAGCCGGATACCCTAATTGGCGCCTACGCCAGTTATGCCGGTGTTGACCGCGACTATGTACTGACGTCACGCGGTGCCGACGAAGGCATTGAACTGTTAGTGCGTGCATTCTGTGAGCCCAATAAAGACGCTATTCTGTACTGCCCACCGACGTATGGCATGTACGCGATCAGTGCACAAACGTTTGATGTGGCCGCCAAGCAAGTGCCGTTAACGGCAGATTGGCAGCTGGATTTAGACGCCATTGCCGCCCACCTCGATGACGTGAAACTGGTGTTTGTCTGCAGCCCGAATAACCCGACCGGCAATCTGCTCAAGCGTGATGACATTGAAGCACTGTTAACCCTGACAGCCGACCGTGCCTTAGTGGTAGTCGATGAAGCCTACATCGATTTTTGCATGGATGCTTCCGTGGTGGACTTGCTCAATCAATACCCGAATTTAGTGATCCTCCGTACGCTGTCTAAAGCCTTTGCGCTGGCCGGTCTGCGTTGCGGCTTCACCCTCGCCCACCCGATTGTCATCGAGCTACTGCTGAAAGTGATCGCGCCGTATCCGGTGCCGGTACCAGTGGCGGACATTGCCGTCGAAGCCTTGTCGCCAGCCGGTTTAGCACGCACCAAATTCCAAGTCCTTGATCTCAGTGCCAACCGCGCTTACCTGCAAGCCGGTTTGGGCATGTTACCGGGGGTCGAGGTCTTTGACGGTTACGGCAACTACCTGTTAGTGAAATTTCCTGACAGCGAAGGCCTGTTTAACGCCCTGTGGGAAAACGGCATCATTTTACGCCGTAGCCCAATCGAAGGCTGCATCCGCATCAGTGTCGGTAGCCGTGATGAGTGCGAAAAAACCCTCGCCTTCATTCGTCAACAACTCGCGTAATCGCGCACAATAAGGAAAGCCATTGTGAGCAAGGAAAAGATTTTATTCATCGACCGTGACGGCACATTGATTGTTGAACCCCCGGTTGATTTTCAAGTGGACCGTTTAGACAAATTGG
The DNA here is from genome assembly GCF_050337005.1 of Photobacterium japonica. NCBI lineage: Bacteria > Pseudomonadati > Pseudomonadota > Gammaproteobacteria > Vibrionales > Vibrionaceae > Photobacterium > Photobacterium japonica. The sequence continues at coordinate 65,674 of NZ_JAKJSN010000018.1, forward strand.
CACTTGAACCCTTTGTGATCCCCGCGCTGCTTCAGCTCCAAGCCGCCGGTTACAAGCTAGTCATGGTGACCAACCAAGATGGACTGGGCACCGACAACTACCCGCAAGCGGATTTCGATGCCCCACATAATATGATGATGGACATCTTCACCTCGCAAGGTGTTCGCTTTGACGATGTGTTGATCTGCCCACACTTTGACGCCGACAACTGCAGCTGCCGTAAGCCTAAACTCGGTATGGTGAAAGACTACCTGCAACAAGGTCGCGTCGACTTTGAAACCTCTGCCGTGATCGGCGATCGCCAAACGGATCTGCAACTGGCCGAGAACATGGCCATTCGCGGTATTCAATACCACCCGGAGCGCATGGGCTGGCAGCAGATCGTCAAGGATCTCACCACTCAGCCACGCATCGCCGAAGTGGTACGCACCACCAAAGAAACCGATATCACCGTGAAAGTGAATCTGGACGAAAGTGGCGACAACGAGATTGCGACGGGACTAGGCTTCTTTGATCACATGCTGGATCAAATCGCCACCCACGGCGGGTTCCGCATGATCTGTAAAGTGGACGGCGATCTGCACATTGACGATCACCACAGCGTGGAAGACACCGCTCTCGCTTTAGGCGAAGCCTTGAAGCAAGCCTTGGGCGATAAGAGAGGCATTGGCCGTTTCGGTTTTAGCCTGCCAATGGACGAGTGCTTAGCGCAATGTGCATTGGATTTGTCGGGGCGTCCGTACCTGAAATTTGACGCGACGTTTAGCCGCGATCAAGTGGGCGATCTGTCGACCGAAATGGTGCCCCACTTCTTCCGCTCGTTAACCGATACCTTGGCTTGCACCCTGCACCTTTCTTCAACCGGTCATAACGATCACCACATTGTCGAAAGCTTATTCAAAGCCTTTGGCCGCACTCTGCGCCAAGCCATCAAAGTCGAGGGCAATGAGTTACCGAGCAGCAAGGGGGTCTTGTAATGACCTCAACCACACAAAACGTCGTCATTATTGATACCGGTTGTGCCAATGTCGCGTCCGTGCGCTTTGCCATTGAGCGCCTTGGCTATACGGTCACCGTCAGCAAAGATCCTGAGGTGGTCTTGGCGGCCGACAAGCTATTTTTACCCGGTGTCGGTACCGCCAGCGAAGCGATGAAAAACCTGCAGGAACGCGCACTGATCGATCTAGTCAAACAGGTCGATAAGCCTCTGCTCGGTATTTGCCTTGGCATGCAGCTGCTGTGCCGTCTGTCGCAAGAACACGGTTCAGCCGGTGAAGACTCCGTGGAGTGTCTCGGGCTGTGTGATGCGCCCGTCGAAAAAATGCAGCCGGGCGATTTGCCTCTGCCACACATGGGCTGGAACACCATCACACCGCAAGACGGCCACCCGCTGTTTACCGGTATTCCGACAGGCACTTACTTCTACTTTGTACACAGTTACGCCATGCCGGTGCGTGAAGGAAACACCATCGCACAGTGTGAATACGGCCAGCCATTTACTGCCGCACTGCAAAGCGGCAATTACTATGGCGTGCAATTTCACCCGGAGCGTTCCAGTAAAGCGGGCGCCCAACTGATCAAAAACTTTTTAGAGATGTGATAAGGAACGTCGATGATTATCCCTGCACTCGATTTAATTGACGGTCAAGTTGTCCGTCTCTATCAAGGTGACTACGGCCAAGTGACCGAATACCCCGTCATGCCGACCGAGCAATTTGCCCTGTACCATCAAGCGGGCGCGAACTGGCTCCACTTGGTGGATCTCACTGGCGCCAAAGACACCTCGGCACGTCAGCTCGATCTGATCGCCACGATTCTGGCCAGCACCCCCGCCAATATCCAAATTGGCGGCGGCGTACGCAGCGAACAAGATGTAAAAGACTTGCTCGATGCCGGTGCACAGCGTGTGGTGATTGGCTCAACCGCGGTGAAACACCCCGCGTTAGTCAAAAGCTGGATGGAAAAATACGGCCCTGAACACATCGTGCTGGCGCTGGACGTCAACATTGATGACCAAGGCAACCGCAAAGTCGCTATTTCTGGCTGGCAGGAAGATTCTGGCGTATCCATTGAAGCACTATTGGATGACTTCCTCACCGTGGGCCTGAAACACGTGTTATGTACCGACATTTCTCGTGACGGCACGTTAGCAGGATCCAATGTCGACCTGTACCGTGACTTGTGCGCGCAATACCCACACGTGGCGTTTCAGTCATCTGGCGGCATTGGTTCGCTGGATGACATCGCCGCGCTAAAAGGCACGGGAGTACAAGGTGTGATTGTCGGTCGCGCCCTGCTCGACGGTAAATTCACCGCGGAAGACGCTTTCCGTATCTGGGCAGAATAAGGAGTCCATTATGTTAGCAAGACGCATTATTCCTTGCCTTGATGTGCGCGATGGCCAGGTGGTCAAAGGCGTGCAATTTCGCAACCACGAAATCATCGGTGACATTGTCCCGCTCGCCAAACGCTATGCCGAAGAAGGCGCAGACGAGTTGGTGTTCTATGATATCACCGCCTCCAGCGATGGCCGCGTCGTCGACAAAAGCTGGGTCGCCCGCGTGGCCGAGGTAATCGACATTCCGTTCTGTGTCGCTGGCGGGATCAAATCCACCGATGACGCTGCCCGCATTTTGCAATTTGGCGCGGATAAGGTATCGATCAACTCGCCGGCATTGGCCAACCCTGCCCTCATCACCGAGTTGGCTGACAAATTCGGCGTGCAATGTATTGTGGTCGGCATTGATTCGTACTTTGATGCAGACACCGGAAAATATCAGGTCTACCAGTTCACGGGCGATGAAAGTCGCACCCAAGCAACCCAATGGGAAACCTGTGATTGGGTACAGGAAGTGCAACGTCGTGGCGCCGGTGAAATCGTACTGAATATGATGAACCAAGACGGTGTGCGTAACGGCTACGATCTGGACCAACTCAACATGGTCCGTGCTGTTTGCCGCGTGCCGCTGATCGCTTCCGGCGGTGCTGGTGAGATGGTGCACTTTGCTGATGCTTTTAACCATGCCAACGTAGACGGCGCACTGGCCGCGTCTGTCTTCCACAAGCAAATCATCAACATTGGTGATTTAAAACAGTACTTGAAGCAACAACAGGTGGAGATCCGACTATGAGCCTACAAGCAAACATCGATTGGGAAAAAGTGGGCGGACTTGTCCCTGCCGTGGTGCAAGATCACACCAGTGGCCAAGTGCTGATGCTCGGTTACATGAACCAGGACGCACTGGCAAAAACGTTGGAAACAGAGCAAGTCACGTTTTTCTCACGCACCAAGCAACGCCTGTGGACCAAAGGGGAAACCTCGGGCAACGTGTTAGCGCTTAAAAACATTGCGCTCGATTGCGATAATGACACCCTTTTGGTACAGGTGAATCCGATTGGCCCCACCTGCCACCTTGGCACGACCACCTGCTTTGATGGCGATGCCGTCGATAAGCCGTCGTTGGTGTTCCTTCATCAATTGGAGCAGGTGTTGGCAGCCCGTAAAGGAAGCGATCCTGATTCCTCTTACACCGCCAGCCTCTATGCCCGTGGCACCAAGCGTATTTCGCAAAAAGTGGGCGAAGAAGGCGTTGAAGTCGCGCTTGCGGCAACGTCGGGCGATAAAGCGGAGTTAGTGTGTGAATCGGCCGATTTGATCTACCACCTCTTGGTGCTATTGCAAGACCAAGGCCTGTCACTGTCAGACGTGACGGCAAAACTGCAAGAGCGTCATAAATAAGACCGCATATAGGTTTGCGAATAAACGCCCAATAAAAAGCCCGCAATCATGATCGCGGGCTTTTCATTTTAAATCTCATTGTGCGGTGTTTAGCTTCTTGCCTAGCTTTCTAGCGCTTCTTTGTAGTGCTTACGGCACACTGACACATAGCGGTCATTACCACCGATTTCCACCTGATCGCCATCAGCAATGGCTTTACCGCTTTCATCTTGGCGGATCACCATATTGGCTTTACGGCCACAATGACAGATGGTTTTCAGTTCAACTAACTTATCCGCCCATGCAAGCAAATAACGGCTCCCATCAAACAATTCACCACGGAAATCACTGCGTAAACCGTAGCACAACACTGGGATATGCAATTTATCGACCACTTCGGTCAACTGATACACTTGCGGTTTCGTCAGAAACTGGCTCTCATCGATCAGGACACAATCAATCTTATTATCCGCATGCATGTGTGACAAACGCTGATACAGATCGTCTTCCACGTTAAACAACTCGGCTTCTTCTTGCAGGCCGATACGGGAGCTCACGATCCCTTTACCGTAACGATCATCAATCGCTGCCGTAAAGATAACCGGGTTCATCCCTCGCTCGCGGTAATTAAATGAAGACTGCAACAGGGTGGTCGATTTACCCGCGTTCATTGCCGAATAATAGAAATACATCTGGGCCATGTCGTTTCCCTTGTAGTAATACGATGGATGCTTGGAAAAAACTGCCGCGATGCTACAGAAAAGCCCCCCAGATTGAAAGAACCTCGCGCATATCTCCCAAAGAAAGTCTCAGCTTGCGACAAAAAAAAGAAAGCCTGCACAAAGGGCAGGCTTTCAGGGTATCGCAGTAACGTGCGGTTACGGACGGCGAGACAACCACGCCAGCCCTGAACACACCAACAAGAAGGCCACGCTGGCCGCGATAAAGCCGACGGCTAACGAGTCCGTAAAACCTAACGCCAGGAAGCCAACAGTCGACACGGCCGCCATTGCCAAGGCATACGGCAACTGCGTTGAGACGTGGTCCATATGGTGACAACGCGCCCCGGTTGACGACAAAATGGTGGTATCTGAAATCGGTGAACAGTGATCACCAAATACCGAACCCGCTAATACCGCCGCCAACATAGGAAGAATCAAGGTGATATCCGTCGCGCCAGCCAAGTCACCGGCAATCGGTAACATGATGCCAAAGGTGCCCCAAGAGGTACCGGTGGAGAACGCCATCGCCCCTGCCAGCAAGAACAAAATAGCCGGAAGTAACATCGGATTGATATTGCCTTCCACTAACGTCGACAAGTAGCTACCGGTGCCCATATCGTTGATCACATTACCGATGCTCCACGCAAACAATAGGATCAAAATGGCACCGAACATGGATTTCGCCCCGATCCACAGGGTAAAGCCAACATCCGACATCGGCAAACGCTGACGCAATACCGACACCATGGCTGACATCAGGCCGACCAAGCTACCCAACACCAAAGACATGCCCACATCGGTATTTTCAAACGCACCCAGCAAGTCAAACGGCTTGCCATCGGCCGCCAGTGTTTGGTTACCGGTATACAACATGAAGAACATCGTCGCAGCAATCAAAATCACGATCGGCAACACTAAATCCAACACGCGGCCATTCAGGCTTTCATTGATTTCCAGCTCATCATTGATATCTTTCGCGCGCTTATCGCTGTCACCTTCATCAAAACCACGGCAATGGCTAGCTTCCAGCTCATGACGCTTCATTGGGCCGACATCCAATTGGAACCATGCCACCACAAAGACCATTAATAAGGCGAAGACCGCGTAGAAATTCATTGGCGCAAGCAATAAAAACGCGCCTAAAGGGGTGTATTCGGTCACGCCGTGTGACACTAAAATGCCACTGATCACGGTAATAATGTATGCGCCCCAGCTTGATGCTGGCATCAGTACACACATCGGTGCTGCGGTTGAATCGAGGATATACGCCAGTTTTGCCCGTGACACGTAATAGCGATCCGTCACTGGACGGGAAATTGAGCCCACGGCCAAACTGTTAAAGTAATCATCAATGAAAATAAAGACACCGAGGAAAGCGGCCAGTAATTTCGCGCCACGCTTGGTCTTTATTTTGGTTTGTGCCCATTCAGCAAAGGCTCTTGTGCCGCCTGATAGGGTCAATAATGCCGTCGTCATCCCCAATAAGATCAAGAAGGCAACAATGCTCATCTTCGAGCTATTGAGGCTCCCTTCTTCAATAAACAGCCCTTTGACGGTTGTGCTGACATAATCGAGCATATCCGTATCAGGGTGATTAAAGGTCAATAAAAAGGCACCAAGCAGTACCCCTACACCGAGGGAAAATAAGACGTGACGCGTTAAAATGGCAAGTCCCAGCGCCACAAGGGGGGGGAGCAATGATAATGCGGAATGTGAATAATCTACAATGTTCATGATCTCTACGACAACCGTTCCTGGTTGGAGATCTACTGCTGAACATGGTGAAAACCATGCTAGTTGAGTGTGAGGAAAAGAAGTTACCCTGATCCGACTCCACAGTAGCGCTCCATAGTTAATGTAATTTATAACAATATATACTATGGCAGTGTTGCCCCTATTTGGTGACAACCCCAGCAAGGCGGTGTGATAAACCAGCACTTACTTCGGCATCGGCGCCTTTCACAAATCCTCATCGGAATCACCCTACGATTTGTTACTCTTAGACGATGCAACCTCTACCCTTAGTCAAGGAATAGTCAATTCTACGGACAGAAATATTAATTGCAACAACTTACGACGCAGTTCTTAACAGCACCGGAGCATCCTGTTACCAGACCGATGCAAAAAGGCACGATATGCAGCCTTTTTTTGACAAAAACACTATGCAATTGATCGCAAAAGTTCAGGTTCCCTACACCATCAATATTCGTTTATTTTTGTGACTGAACGATAAAAAAACATTACAAATGAGAATTGCGCCCGCGAATTAGGAAAAAAAAACAAATAAGAAGGTGATTTTTTATTTGGCATCTAGCAACTAAACGTATTAATATTGCAAATATTGAATTGTCACTGCTATTATTATTTTATAGTTTTAGAACAACAGGAAATAAAAAGATGTCTGATGCAATGAAAGCACTTTTGAACCTTCGTAGCCTTCGCGCACTATCTCGTGAATATTCACTAGAGCAACTTCAAGAAGCTCTAGAAAAACTACAAACTGTGGTTTCTGAGCGTGAAGAATCTGAAGCAGAAGAGACTGCTAAAGAAAAAGAACGTACAGAGAAGCTAGCACAATACCGTGAAATGCTACTTGCTGATGGTATTGACCCAGAAGAACTGCTTGCGGCAACACTACACAAAGCACCTAAAGCGAAGCGTGCACAGCGTCCAGCTAAATATAAGTTCATCGACGAAAACGGTGAAGAGAAAACGTGGACTGGCCAAGGCCGTACTCCAAGCGCATTGAAAAAAGCACTGGATGATGGCAAAGCACTAGAAGAGTTTGAAATCTAATTTCGATTTCACTTTTTAACTGCTAAAACCCGGCTTTATGCCGGGTTTTCTTTATCTATCATAAAGATAAACATTGGGATAAACATCACACTTTTTCGCTACGTTTATTCACTTTCTCTCACGAAACAGCCAACCACAATTATCGACGCCTTCACGATAAACATACCAAATAGCAATAGGTGCTCTCGAATTATCTTTTCTTCCCATGCGGCACCCAGAACAATAAAGCACCCTCATTTAAGTGATAAACATATCAAGCACAAAAAACCAGACACGAAAGTCTGGCTTTATGATTATTCATGATACCGACACATTTATCTGCTAGCGGATCTTGTCAGCCAAATGGCTGACTGCAAGCGCAAAATAATGCGAACGGTTCCAATCCAGCAATGATTGGTAGTTCCCATAAACTAAATAAGCTCTACCGTGATTATCATCAGGTTGAATAAGCCAGGCATTGATATCAGCCTCTGGCAAGTCCTGCCCATTTAATCGTCTCACGCCCAGTGTCTGCCATTCACTCAATGCACGCGCCTGCTCTTTTTTCACCCCAAACACACTCTTCTCAAGAGAGTCAGGCAAGGTCACTTGGCGGCCCCACGTATATTCACTGTCCCAATTAGCTTGTTTTAAGTAGTTCGCCGCAGAAGCAAACACATCCGCATCGGTCTGCCAGATATCGATCTTGCCGTCATTATTTCCATCAACCGCGTACGATAAAAAGGATGTTGGCATAAATTGCGGCTGACCCATTGCGCCCGCCCAAGAGCCCTTCATATCTTTAGGGGCAATATGGCCCGCCTCTAATATTTCTAATGCCGCCATCACTTGCTTGCGGAAAAAAGCTTCTCGACGTCCTTCATAGGCCATGGTCGACAACGCTTCCACCACATTGTAATTGCCCATTAAACGACCAAAATTACTTTCCACGCCCCACAACGCCACAATGAAACGTGGCTGAACACCGTATTGCTGGCCAATTTTTTCCAGCACGACTTTGTGTTTTTGGTAGCGATCATTGGCTTGCTTGACTTTCCAATCAGGCACCGCACGGGGAATATACTCATCCAGCGTTAATTTTTTTTCTGGCTGATTTTTATCTGCCTTTACGGCGCGCTCTGTAAATGTAATGCCGTCAAAAGCAGAGTTGATAATCGACTCTGAAATTCCATTTTCGCGGGCTTCTACTTTTAGCCCTTCGACATAACTGTCAAATCCTTCATCTGCAGCAGATACCGCCGATGACAATCCTAATCCTAAGGCCACTAAGGCCGATACCAATCGCTTATGCATAATTTACCCTTGGTTTTTTGCTGCTTTCTCTGCCTTGTACTGTTCCAGTAAATTGGTTACGGGTGGTGGCACCTGCAAATAAAAACCGGTGTCGGCCAATGCAACTTTTACTTTTTCCACATCTGCCTGTGCTAATTTACGCCCGTCTTGCAACTTCAGTACCATCACAAGCTGAGGGGCCCCGAAGGTTGTCATTAAGGCTTCTGGCACAGCAGAAAAATCATCTTTTTTGTTGATATAAAGATACGTGCCTTCTTTTTTTGGACTTTTATAAATGACGCACAACATGTTTCTATAACCTATAAATACTTATTAACTCTCAATTCAGACCACAAACAGCCGGGAACATTCCCTTATGTGCTGCTTGATACGCCAAACTCATGAGACGCTTGTCTGAATTTCCAACGCTAAAGCAAGGATAGCTTGCTGATATACGCTTGGGAATATAACATGCAAGTACCCAAGAGATAACGTACCTGAACGGCTATTTTAGCGACAGTCAGTCAATGCCCATGACAAAATCAGCAGAACTCAAGGGAGGCTCTTATACCCTCTCAGCCCTCCACCTCGTGGACGGTGACATCCCTCAAGCGGCTGACTTTCTCAGACAGAAAGTTGATCACGCTCCCCATTTCTTCGCTGCCGCTCCAGTTGTTATCGATATTAGCCAAGTCAGTGATAATATCGATTTTGTACAGCTTAAACGCAGCGTCAGTGAAGCGGGTATGATCCCGGTTGGGATCAGTGGATGCAAAGCAAAACAACGTCAACAGCAAGCCAAAGAGGCTGGCTTTGCCATCATGAATGCGGCACGCCAGGTCAAAGCGTCAGAGCCGACGATGGAGCCGGTGCAGGAAGCGATGATGGAGCCCACGCGAATCATCCGCAATCCGGTGCGTTCTGGCCAGCAAATATATGCAAAAAATTGTGACCTTGTGGTGATGAATCACGTCAGTGCAGGGGCCGAAATTATTGCAGATGGCTGTATCCATATTTATGGCACGTTACGTGGACGTGCTATTGCGGGTGCAAACGGCCATAGCGAGGCGAAGATTTTTTGCCACAACCTGCAAGCAGAACTAGTCTCGATTGCAGGAAACTACTGGCTGAGCGATAAAATCCAAGAAGCGTTCTGGGGTAAGAATGTGGTTATCTCACTTGCTGAAAATAATTTGAACATAGAGCATTTAACTCTATAACGTTTAATAAGGAATTAAAAAATGGCACGTATTATCGTGGTAACCTCAGGTAAGGGGGGCGTTGGTAAAACTACCTCTAGTGCAGCTATTGCATCTGGCCTTGCACTGTGCGGCAAAAAAACAGCCGTGATTGATTTTGATATTGGCTTACGTAACCTCGATTTGATCATGGGATGCGAGCGTCGCGTAGTCTACGATTTTGTCAATGTGATCAATGGGGAAGCGAATCTTAACCAAGCGATGATCAAAGACAAGCGTGTCGAAAACCTTTTTGTACTGCCTGCTTCTCAAACCCGTGATAAAGAAGCGCTGAGTAAAGAAGGCGTGGAAAAAGTGCTGAATGACTTATCAGAGATGGGCTTTGATTTCATCATCTGTGACTCACCAGCAGGCATCGAAACCGGCGCTTTGATGGCCTTATACTTCGCGGATGAAGCCATTGTAACGACGAACCCTGAAGTCTCGTCTGTGCGTGACTCAGACCGTATTTTGGGTATTCTCGACTCGAAATCTCGCCGTGCTGAAACAGCGGCAGAGCCGGTCAAAACACACCTGCTTCTGACACGCTACAACCCAGCACGTGTTACGCTCGGTGAAATGTTGAGCGTGACCGATGTTGAAGAGATCCTTCACATTCCACTGCTTGGCGTGATCCCGGAAAGCCAAGCGGTACTGAACGCATCGAACAAAGGTGAACCTGTGATCTTTGATAAAGGATCGGATGCGGGTTTGGCTTATGAAGATACCGTTGCTCGCTTACTGGGTGAAGAACGTCCGTTCCGCTTCCTTGAAGAAGAGAAGAAAGGTTTCCTTAAACGTCTATTCGGAGGGTAATGCATTATGGCACTGTTAGAATTCTTCCGCCCCAAGAAAACAACGACAGCCAGTGTTGCCAAAGAGCGCCTTCAGATCATTGTCGCTGAACGCCGATCTGCAGGTCAGGGAGCCCCTAGTTATCTGCCTCAATTGAAAGAAGATATCTTGGAAGTGATCCGCAAGTATGTGGCCATTAGCCCTGAGCAAGTCACCGTTAACCTTGATCAAAAAGAAGAAGATCTCTCTGTTCTTGAGCTCAACGTCACCTTGCCTGACGAAGACAAGTAACGCATAAAAAAAGCCCTGCTCACGCGAGCGGGGCTTTTTCTTTTTATCGTCGTATACCTATTTTTATTGGCATCAACGCTTAGCGATCCAGTATCGGCAGCACTTTTTGTTCAAACAATGGCTTACGCCACGTTCTCAACATCTCTGGCAACTTATCTTGCGGACGCTGTTTTTTCCACGCCCAAGAAATTAACTCGTTCACTTGCTTTTTCGAGGCCAAAAACTCAGGCATCAGTCCGGTTTGCGCTTCAACGTCAGTCACCACGTCTTTGATGCTTTTCACCATCTGCTTATACCCTGCCACATCGTCCAAACGAACGATTTTTTCCGGGTATTGCTCTGGTGACAAATCATCCACGTCGTACACCATTTTCAACAAACGGGTACCATGACGCTGAATTTCCATGCTATCAAACCCTTCTTGGGTCATCACCGCTTTTGACTTAATGTTAAGACGGGCCAATTTCCACAGGTTTAGTTCTTTCACCACAAAGTTTAAGGCTAAGTCACGCTTGCGTGCTTCCAGCAGACGCCACTTGGCCACTTGCTGTAGGATAGCCAACTGCTTCGGATTCAATTGCCATGCATTTTTGATATCAAGGTAGACCTTATCGGGATCGATCGTCTTAATGCGCTTGAGCATCAAATTCGCACACTCTTGCTCAAGGGCGGCTTTCCACCCTTTCGCTTCCACCAACGGCAGCAGCTTTTGATACAAGGGTAGAAGGTAGAACACGTCGGCCGCCGCATAATCGAGCTGGCGATCCGTCAGAGGACGAGCCATCCAATTGGTGCGCGCTTCGCCTTTATCCAGCTCAACACCCAGGAAGTCATTAACCAGCGTGCCAAAGCCCGCGGAGACACCATAACCCAAGAAGGCCGCCATCACCTGCGTATCAATCATGGGAACCGGCAAACAACCGGCATAGTGCTGAAACACTTCCAAATCTTCGCCGCACGCGTGTAGCACTTTGATCACGGATTGATCACGCAACAAGTCCCACAGCGGTGCTAAGTCGTCAATCGCAATCGGGTCAATCAGTGCCAGCGCTTCCCCATCAAACAACTGAATAAGGCCCAGCTTTGGATAAAGGGTACGGGTACGTACAAATTCAGTGTCCAGCATCACTGCGGGCTGACGACGGGCTGCCAAGCAGATCGTTTCTAAGCGCGCGGTGGTGGTTATAATTTCAAAATTCACAATATCCTACCAATAAAATGCCGGCATAACGCCGGCATTGGATAATTCTCGTTACGTGATGCGATCACGCGTCCTGAGTAGGTTGTTGAGATTCTTCACGCAATGCGCGGCGAAGGATCTTACCGACGTTGGTTTTCGGTAATTCCTCACGGAACTCAACAATTTTCGGGATCTTATACCCTGTCAGGTGCTGACGACAGTGAGTCAACAACTCTTCACGAGTCAAACTATCATCACGCTTCACCACGCAAATCTTCACGATTTCGCCAGACACTTCATGCGGTTCACCGATCGCGGCGACTTCCAAGACTTTACCGTGCAATGCCACGACGTCTTCAATCTCGTTCGGATAAACGTTAAAGCCTGACACCAAAATCATGTCTTTCTTACGGTCGACAATATGCAAGAAGCCTTCATCGTCAAAGCGGACGATATCGCCGGTCGATAACCAGCCGTCTTTCGTCAACACTTCATCGGTCGCTTCCGGACGCTGCCAATAGCCTTGCATCACCTGCGGACCACGTACCTGCAATTCACCGACTTGATCATAGCCTAGCACGTTACCTTCATCGTCTACCATACGTACTTCAGTGGAAGGCACCGGCAGGCCGATAGAGCCATTATAGTCAACCAAATCGTACGGGTACGCAGCAACCAGCGGCGAACACTCGGTCAGGCCATAGCCTTCCAGCAAGTAGTTACCGGTAATTTGCTTCCATTTTTCTGCCACTGCACGCTGTACGGCCATACCGCCACCCACAGACAAGCGAAGCTGGCTGAAATCCACATTGCGGAAATCGGCATTGTTCACCAACGCATTAAACAGGGTATTCACACCGGTAATCGCGGTAAATTGGTAACGCTGCAGCTCTTTGACAAATGTCGGAATGTCACGCGGGTTAGTGATCAGCAAGTTGCGACCGCCCATCTCCACAAACAACAAACAGTTAACGGTCAACGCAAACACGTGATACAGCGGCAACGCCGTCACAATCAACTCACGGCCTTCCGTCAGTACCGGACCGTATGCGCCTTTGGCTTGCATCACGTTCGCCAGCATGTTGCGGTGGCTCAGGATTGCGCCTTTGGCTACACCCGTTGTACCGCCGGTGTACTGCAAGAACGCGACATCGTTACCGTTCATAAACGGTTTCACGTACTGCATACGACGGCCTTTACGCAGCGCCATACGCATCGATGTCGCATGCGGCAAATGGTATTTCGGTACCATTTTCTTGATGTACTTCACGACGAAGTTCACTAACGTGCCTTTCGGGCGAGAAAGTTGATCACCCAAACTGGTCAACACCACGTGCTGTACACCGGTGTTTTTCACGATGCTTTCTAGCGTGTGCGCAAAGTTTGACACGATGACAATCGCTTTGGCACCGGAGTCATTCAACTGATGCTCAAGTTCACGCGGGGTGTACAACGGGTTTACGTTCACCACCACACAACCGGCACGAAGAATACCGAACAGTGCAATGGGGTATTGCAGCAAGTTCGGCATCATTACCGCCACGCGGTCGCCTTTTTGCAAACGCAGTTCGTTTTGCAGGTAGGCGGCAAAGGCACGGCTACGCTCTTCCAGCTTGCGGAAGGTCATGACCTGCCCCATGTTGATAAATGCCGTTTGGTCAGCATACTTCTGTACTGACTGCTCAAACATTTCAACTAATGACGGATATTGATCCGGTGAGATTTCAGCCGGTACATCTTCCGGATAGCGGTTAAGCCAAACCTTATCCACGTTGCATTCTCCTATTAATGTAGCTTGGTGCCAATGTGCGATAACGGGATCGGCATTTACTGTCAATTCAGACAATTACAGCACAATGAACCTACAAGTAACACTGACCTTAACCGATCAGTTTCTTTATTTTTGAACTGAACAACAAAATCTGTTCAGTCACCGCATGAGGACTTTCCAGATGACAATGGTGTCCACCTGTCACCTCATGCTGAATGAGTGATGACCAAGTCTGCTGAGCAGCGTGGCTAAGTTTCCAATGTGGGTACCCGTGATGACCCACAATCGATAATATCGGGGCGGTAACTGCACTCGCTAACGCCTGTGCATGCTCGCTACCCATGCGGTAGAGCGAATCACAACGCAGCCGCGGATCATGCCGCCACCACCAGCGGCCGTGGGCTTCATACACACCCCGCGTCACGATGGGACGTAACTGTTCAGCCGATAAGTGGTTCACATGGCAACGTAATGCGAGTGCTTGCTCAAACGTTGCCATCGACCGTGACAAGCGGTGCTGGGCACGCTGACGAAAACGTTGCCGACTCATAATACCTTGCCGTAATCGCTCAGCGGCTTGCGTCGGCGGCTCCGATAACGGTGCCAACCCTTCTATCAACACCAGGCGTTCTACCTGCTCAGGGAAGGCCGCAGCATAACACACCGCGACTAAAGCACCGAGCGAGTGACCCGTCAGGATCACAGGCGGCAACACCCCATCCGGTGGCGTTAACGCTGCCATCACTTGGGCCAAGTCATCCACATAGTCGACAAAATGAGAGAAATTATCGACCGCACGATGAGGCGAAAGCCCATGTCCCGGCCAATCCATGGCGAGCACCGAAAAATGCGCTGCCAAGGCAGGAAATAACGGCGTGAAACTGGCAGCGTTGTCTTGCCATCCGTGCAGCATGATCAACAACGGTTTATCCGTCGGTAATGCCCTATTCACCGCATGGTCAGAAAAATCCGGCGGTGTAAACGAACACAAGCCCGCTAAATGCGAGCCTGCTATCGGGATCTCAATGTGGTGCATCGTTACCGTGGACCTCATGCTTTATTCGGTGACACGTTCTCTCACTTCGCCTCGCGTAAAACCGTTGCCGCGATGCGGTGAGCAATGCAGCCCCCAGCACGGTGGAAAAGGGGTCGTCTCTGTCAGCCAAATTTCTTTTTTGACCTGCCACAGTTGACTGCCCGATACCGTCACAACGGGGTACGTATACGCATACTCCCCAACCGTGCCACGTTCTTGTCCGGAGACACGTCCTGCGACGGTAATCAAACGCCCAGGATGATAAGCCATCGGCTCAACAAACCCATCGATATAAGCAATAAAGCGTTGTTCGGGGGTTGCCCCTAACGTGGGTTTACCCGAGGCAGAGAGAGGCAGCGACACAACTTCGATGCGTGTTGCCTGCTCACCATTACGCACACTGGCTATCACACCGCCTAATCGCACTTCAGGCTGCGCTATCGTTGACTCGGCCTGATATTGTGCGACTAACGTAATATCTGTCAGTGGGTTATCGCTCTCGGTACGTAGACTTTCAGGTACCGCCGCGCAGCCTACCATACTCCCGGCAAGCAACCCAACAAATAGCATTCTAAACATTCACACCCCCTGTCAACTGATGAAGAAGCATACAAGTGCCTGCGTAGTGCCTCTTTCCATGATGCCGCTTACACGTAGAGATCCACCCCAACCAACGCGGAAAAATCATCACGTTGCTGTTGATGCATCACCCCCATGTATGACGCTAACGCTTCACGGTGTTTACCGACAGGTTGATCATACTGAACACGGGCATGTGCTGCTTCAAACTGAGCGGGATCGGCCGCCATCATCGGCGTACGCGCGCTAACAGCTACTGGCTGAGGCGTAACGTCCAGCGTGACCGGACTTTGCGACGGCTTCGCTTTCGATGGGGATGATGATGGTGTAAGGGTAACGGGGAGGCGCTGAATAGATACCATGAAAAACTCCCAGAACAGTCACGATGCCGTGCACGCTGCACGACATCCATCCAACGCGCTTACTCGCGACCTGGCAACTTCTTCCACGTCACGGTATCACGGACATACACCGGGCTCGCGTGCTCGGCAGACACGGCTTCACCACGGGCAAAAGCGTATTGAGCCAAGTGTACCATATCCGATGAATCCGGATAAAGAACAGTACCTTGCACTAATTCCGCAGGCAATTGCGATAAGGCTTCAGCATAGCTTTCCCAACCTGTACCGGCCGTGAACCAACGGCCGGTTTCATCCTGCAGTTGTGTAATGAGTTCCTGTGGCTGAACGACGATCTCACCGCCTTGTACTAACCAATCACCATCCGCCTGACGCACGTACTGACCCCAATACACCTCACCCATGCGGGCATCAATGGCAGCCATCACGTGGTCAGCTTGGTGCGCACGGTACGTCCCTTGTGCCATCGCGGCCAAGGTGGAAATACCTAGCATCGGCAGATCAGCGCCAAACGCCAACCCTTGTGCAATGCCGATACCAATACGTACGCCAGTAAAGCTGCCAGGGCCACGACCAAACGCCAATGCGTCCAGCTGTGTCAGGCCAATACCCGCTTCTGCCAGTACGGCATCCACCATAGGAAGGATTTTGATGGTGTGTTCACGCGGCGCATATTCACAGCGTGAAATCACTTCACCGCCCATCAGAAGGGCTACGGAACAATTTTCTGTGGCAGTATCCACTGCAAGGATTGTGTTGCTCATTCAAGCCTCTGAATGCTGTTCTTCGCAATCATCCGGTGTGTGATCACCGTCGATGGAAGATAAAAACTGCCCAACGCCTTCCACATCGCGTGTGCGAGGGATCGGCGGCAGACTACGTAAAAAGACCGCGCCATACGGACGCGTCACTAATCGGTTGTCACAAATCACCAAAACACCTTTGTCTTTCTTGTCTCGGATCAAACGTCCAACCCCCTGCTTCAAGGTGATCACCGCATCAGGAATTTGGACTTGTGCAAACGGATCGCCACCGCGCAGGCGGCAATCTTCTATTCGCGCTTTAAGCAACGGATCATCCGGTGCAGTAAACGGTAATTTATCGATAATAACACAGCTTAGGGCTTGGCCTCTAACATCGACCCCTTCCCAGAAGGCACCTGTGGCCACCAGCAACGCATCACCGCGCTCAAGGTACTCCGCCAACAGCTTCTGTTTGGTGGTTTCCCCCTGTACTAACACGGGTAAATCCAGCTTAGCACGGAAGCCTTCGGCCAAATCCCGCACCATTTGGTGTGAGGTACACAAAAAGAAACAGCGACCGTTATTGCGTGTGATCAGGGGTGCCAACATGTCGACCAAGCGATCGGCAATGCCCATGCTGTTCGGCTCAGGCAAAAAGCGCGGCACACACAGTAGCGCTTGCTGTTGATAATCAAACGGGCTTTCTAGCGAAAATTGCTGCTTCGGGGTCAACCCCAAGCGTTGGCTGAAATGACTGAAATCGTCATTCACGGCCAAGGTGGCTGATGTGAAGATCCATGCGCCGCCCTGTTGGGTCATTTGCTCATGAAACTTTTCAGCCACCGACAGCGGCGTGATGTGCAAACTAAAGTGGCGCGGCGTACATTCATACCAATAAGAATAACCAGTAATGCTGGTATCACACACACGCTGCAAGCGTGCCTTCAGCAAGGTCGCGCGCTCAAACGCGGTGTCCAATAACTGGCTGCGCCCCAATGCCAGTTTCAGCACTTCGTGGGTTAAGTCCAAGGCATCGGTTAATCGGGTGATTTCTCGCTGAATCGACGCACTGGTAATGGCTTCACGCCAGTTACCGCGGAATCCTGGCTCGCCCAACACAATGCGCATGTCGGCCGCGGCTTGATACAAGCGATCCGCCGTTTTCTGTAATTGGCGCATGTCTTTGGCTTCGGTGCGATAGCCAATTTCCACATCTTTAGCGAGTTCTTGAATTTGGCGACTGGTCAGGCTCTGGCCGAAATATTGACTGGCAATGTCGGGCATCTGGTGGGCTTCATCAAAGATGAATACGTCAGCCTCTGGGATCAGCTCGCCAAACCCGGTTTCTTTGATCGCTAAATCGGCGAGGAAAAGATGGTGGTTCACCACCACGATGTCCGCTTCCATGGCGCGACGGCGGGCTTTCACCACGAAGCATTCGTCATACGACGGACATTCACGCCCCAGACAGTTGTCATTGGTGGACGTCACCATTGGCAGCACCGGACTGTCTTCGGCGATGGCTTCACAATCCCCCAAGTCGCCTGTTTTCGTGGATGAGGACCAGTGTCTCACTTGCACCAACTGGCTCAATAAGGTGGGATCGCTATGTACGCCGTGACTTTCTGTGATTTGGCGGCTCAGACGATCAATACAGAGATAGTTCGCGCGCCCTTTTAGCAATGACACACGGCCAGTAAAGCCCAGCGCATTGGTCATCAGGGGTAAATCACGGTGAAAAAGCTGCTCTTGTAAGTTCTTGGAACCCGTGGAAATAATGACTTTCTTGCCACTGACCAAGGCTGGCACTAAATAGGCAAAGGTCTTACCGGTACCGGTACCCGCCTCGACCACCAACTGGGTTTGCGACTGAATGGCATCCGCCACCGCCTCAGCCATGTCGATCTGTGGTTGGCGTGCCTGAAACCCAGGAATGGCTTTATCGAGCGCGCCACCGGCGGCAAAAAACTTGGCTATCATCGCAATCAGAACATACAGGAAATAAGCGCCACATTATGCCAATATTCCCGTTGGGCGACCACGATTAATTCGGCGCGAGCCCTACCGTCGCCGGTTTCCCTTCGGTAACTCCCCCTGCGTTCTCACACCCGCTTGCAACGGTGCGGCGATAAAACACGCTTTTCTTTGATCCAGAAACCTTTTGACCTTGCTAAGAATGCGAGGTACATAATGGGGTAAGGGCTTACCGGCCTATCATCTCAAGGAAGAGTACATGGAAAAGAAAACGCTGCTGACCGATTGCAAAGATAACATGGGGTTGATCAGCAAAATCACCAATATTTGTTATAAGCATCAACTCAATATCATTCACAACCGCGAGTTTGTGGATCACGGCAATAACCAGTTTTTCATGCGCACCGAGTTGGAAGGTTACTTTAATGATACGACCTTTCTGGCCGATCTCGACCGCGCGATACCTGAAAACAGCCGCCGTCGCCTGATCAGCTCCGATCGCAAACGCATAGTGATCATGGTGACCAAAGAAGCGCACTGCTTGGGGGATATTCTTGTCAAAGCCTTTGATGGCTCGCTGGATCTCGAGATCGCCGCCATTGTCGGTAACTATGACACTCTGGGCAATCTGTCTGAAAAGTTTGATGTGCCTTTCCATCACGTCAGCCATGAAGGGCTGAGCCGCGATGAGCACGAAGTACAATTACTGGCTGCCGTGCAGCAATACCAACCCGATTACGTGGTACTGGCCAAATACATGCGTATTCTGACGCCAAATTTTGTCGCACAGTTCCCCAATAAAATCATTAATATTCACCACAGCTTCCTGCCAGCCTTTATCGGTGCGAAACCGTATCAACAAGCCTTTGAACGTGGGGTAAAAATCATCGGGGCGACCGCCCACTTTGTCACCAACGATTTGGATGAAGGCCCGATCATCACCCAAGACATTTCACCGGTTGATCACACCTTCAGTGCCGCTGATATGGCGAAAGCCGGTCGGGATGTGGAGAAATCCGTATTGAGCAAGGCGCTCGGGCTGGTCGTTGACGATCACGTCTTCGTGTATGGCAACCGGACGGTGATTCTCTAGGTTCGAGATTCGAGATTCGAGATTCGAGATTCGAGATTCGAGATTCGAGATTCGAGTAGAATCGTACAACGAAATAGCGCGAAGCCATGCCTCGCGCTATTTTTTTGTCTACGTTGTGCCTGTGTTTTTCGCGTGCTATGCCAAAGCTCCGCCAAGCACAACCTTGCTTACGCGTTTTCGCTGGCAATCACGGCTTTCAGTGAACACGGATGCAGCTTTATGCACACGCCGTCTTTCTTGAAGGCATACGTCGGGTTGGCCAAACGCTCGTGCTCTCCCGACGGGGAGCTGGCTTTGACATGGATCCCTTGCTCGTTCAAACGATCCCACGCTAACGCCGGGAATGTCTCATCCAATACGGTTTTCAAACTGTCAGTGTCATTCACGTCAGACGGGATCACAAACTCCACATGTTCCCAGCCTTCTTGCGGGTACTGTTTATCCCCTGGGTATGGCAGTTCCAACGCTTCAATGGTCCATGCCCCCACCTTGAGCGGCTCATGGAAACCAATCACAATGATAGGACGACCATTGATTTCATTGTTTGACCACTCCTCCCCGTAAGCCAGCCACGCTTGGTGTAAGGCTTCGGCTTGTACACGGTCGTTCACACGCAGTGCGATATGATCCGCCTGATAATCATTGAGCGATAGGCCTAACTCCGCCGCCAGTGCGTCAATTTTGGCCATAAAGGTCGGCAATTGCGCCAGCATTTGCGCCGGAAGCAGCCCCTTTTGTTCTAATACTTGCATGTCGTGACTCTCCTTTCGACCCGTTGACTTTTGCGCATAATTATACAATTTCATCAGAAAAGAAAGCGCCATCCCGCGACGCTCTGGTCACGGCTTGTCCCCCACAAAAAGCGTGTTAGCGTTCAATCCGGTTTTCAATGCGGCTGACAACACGCTCCCAAGATAGTTTTTCTCATCCACGTTGTTAGGCCCCCTATGCCGCCCAGCCCTTTTCTGCTCTATGCTGGCTCGCGGTTTGTGCGTTGACGGGCAATAAAAAAAATTCATCAACTATCATCTTTATACCTTGCCAAACGACCTAAAATTGTGGGTATGATTAGGGCAATGCAAGCAATGTATTCAAGATGCCCCACCTCCTTCCCTGCGAGGCGGCCCCGTCAAAAATACTCACGTTTTAAAAAAGCCCTTCTGGACTATCTTGTATAGGCCTGTGCTCGTGACTATTTTTGACGGTGATACTTGAATACGTTGACGCTTTTGCCTCGCCGGCATCGACGGGCGTAACGAACGATTTAAAGGATAAGCGTGTGAATATTCAAGCACTCATTAATGATAAAGTCTCTCAGGCGCTAGAAGCCGCTGGTGCCCCTGCTGGAAGTCCAGCTGCGGTTCGCCAATCGGCAAAAGTCCAGTTTGGTGACTACCAAGCAAACGGTGTAATGGGCGTTGCCAAACAGCTAGGGACGAACCCTCGCGAATTCGCACAGAAAGTCATTGATCAACTTGACCTAGACGGCATTGCTGAGAAAGTAGAAATTGCCGGCCCTGGTTTTATCAATATCTTCCTAAGCAAAACGTGGTTGGCAGAGCAAGCGGAAGCGGCACTGGCTGACGAACGTCTTGGCGTTGAAAAAGAAGCACAACAAACCATCGTCGTCGACTACTCTGCGCCAAACGTGGCAAAAGAGATGCACGTGGGTCACCTACGTTCAACCATCATCGGTGATGCGGTTGTCCGTACGCTTGAGCACCTTGGTCACAACGTGATCCGTGCTAACCACCTGGGTGACTGGGGTACACAGTTCGGTATGCTTATCGCAAACCTTGAGCGTGTACAGAAAGAATCCGGTGAAGTGTCGATGGAGCTGTCTGATCTTGAAGCGTTCTACCGCGAATCAAAGACACTTTACGATGAAGATGAAGAATTTGCTGTCCGTGCTCGTAACTATGTCGTGAAGCTACAAAGTGGCGATGCGTTCTGTGCAGACATGTGGCGCAAGCTGGTTGACGTTACTATGGTACAAAACCAGCGTAACTATGACCGTCTGAACGTATCGCTAACCAACGACAACGTGATGGGCGAGTCCATGTACAACGACATGCTGCCTGGCATCGTTGCTGATCTTGAAGAAAAAGGTCTGGCAGTAGAAAGCGATGGCGCGGTTGTTGTCTACCTTGACGAGTACAAGAACAAAGATGGTGAGCCTATGGGCGTTATCATCCGTAAGCGTGATGGTGGCTTCCTGTACACCACTACGGACATCGCATGTGCTAAATACCGTTACGAGCAGCTGCATGCTGATCGCGTACTGTACTTCATCGATTCACGTCAACATCAGCACCTGATGATGGCTTGGTCTATCGTACGTAAAGCGGGTTATGTGCCAGAGAGCGTGTCTCTTGAGCACCACGCATTCGGTATGATGCTAGGTAAAGATGGTCGTCCATTTAAGACTCGTGCCGGCGGTACAGTTCGTCTTGCTGATCTATTGGATGAAGCAGAAGAGCGTGCAAACAAGCTGATTGAAGAGAAAAACCCTGAGCTAGATGCAGCAGAAAAAGCAAACATTGCGAAAACTGTCGCAATGGCGGCGGTGAAGTACTCTGATCTGTCTAAGCACCGTACCACTGACTACATCTTCGATTGGGATAACATGCTGGCGTTTGAAGGCAACACTGCACCGTACATGCAGTATGCTTACACACGTGTTGCGTCTATCTTCAAGCGTGCGAATGTTGAACTTAAAGACCTGACGCACCCTGTTGTGATTAACGACGAGAAAGAGCAAATCCTTCTGTCTAAACTGCTTCAGTTTGAAGAAGCGGTACAGTCAGTGGCGCGTGAAGGTCAACCACACCTAATGTGTGCGTACCTGTTCGAGCTAGCGGGTATCTTCTCAAGCTTCTACGAAGCCTGTCCGATCCTGAATGCAGAAGAAGACGTGAAGCAAAGCCGCTTGAAGCTGGCGCTATTGACGTCGAAGACCATCAAACAAGGTCTTGATCTACTGGGTATTGAAACCCTAGAGCGTATGTAATTTATTACTGACGCCCTCAAAGCGATCAAAACAAAAGCCTTCTCTTGTGAGAAGGCTTTTTTCTTTTTCAGCCGCCTTCAGCCATCGGTATCCATCGAGCATTCAAGGCATCCAACAATCATTGACTTAACGCTGATGTTGTTCCGCCTCACTGACCAAAACGTTGGCCGCCTTTCAGCAACCAATGTAACTCTTCTTCGGTCGACAGACGCCCGTACGCAGCATTGCGGTGTGGAAAGCGACCAAACCGTTTCACGACATCATGGTGGCTGACAGCATACTGATAGAAGCCATCAAACATATCCACCTCTTCAGGTGTGACGCCCTGACGCAGACGATCAAAACGAAATACGGCTTCTTCTTGATCGTCAAGCGCTTCAGAATGTTCTAGCGGCAAATAGAAAAACACCCGCTCAATGGGTGTTAGCTGCAAATCTTGATTCTTCGCCAACCCGCGACGACACAACGCCAGTGCCAGTGCATCGTAACGAAAGGCGGCACTCAACCCACGGTAGATATTACGGGTAAATTGGTCGAGCAAGATAATCAATGCCAAACTGCCTTTCGGTGACGCCCCCCAATGACTGAGCGCCCCTGAACCCGCCAGACTCACCAAATGCTGAAAACGTTGCGCAATCAACGCGTCCGTTTCCGCATCGCCCTTAAACCACAGTGCATGACGGTCAGAAAGTGGGGTGTCGTTATTCAAGTCACCGAACCAAAAGTCCAACACCTCTTGATATTCTGTTGTCATAAGCATGCTCCTTACCTTGAAATCACGCTAATCGACACCTGACTGATTAGCGTTTGAGAAACGGCCAATACAAGCTTCTGCATCATCCATACTTATACCCGTAGCAAATACCACCCATAAAAAAGGAGAAAATATTGCTACCGTCCTTTAATCACACTATCTTACTGACATCCATGCAGTTCCTGACTGTTATATCCTAACCCACCCTGCGATACCCGTAGGGAGTAATGTCCCAGCCTGTGAGCTGAATAATACAATTTAGGAATATTACGATGCACTTTACACTCCATCCGAGACTGGCCGCAGATACCACGGTACTGGGCAACTTTCCACTTTGTCAGGTGCTTCTGTCGAAAGAAGCCTTGGGGCCATGGTTAATTTTGGTGCCACGTAAAGACGCCCTGACTGAAATTCACCACCTGTCACACGAGGAACAGTGCCAACTGATGCGTGAATCGAGCACGGTGGCCGCCCTACTGGAAAAAGATTACCAAGCCGATAAAATCAACATCGGCGCATTGGGTAACTTGGTGCCACAGTTGCACGTACACCACATCGCCCGTTTTCAGTCAGACATTGCTTGGCCAGGGCCGGTATGGGGCAATACGGATGGCACACAGCGCAGCGAGGCCTTGCAGCAAGCACTCGCCGAAGAGTTGCAGGCAGAACTGAGCCATACTGACGGCTTTTTCATTCCTGCTTAATCTGCGCAGATGAAACTGGCACAAAAAGACCAGACATAAAAAAGGCAACCTGAAGGTTGCCTTTTTCATACAGAGAGACGCGTTAACCGCGCATAACGGTGACAGACAGTTCGTTATCTTGCAGACAACGGTACCAAATGTCGTCGGCGCTTTGGCAACAACCATCACTGCTGCAGCCAACCAGTTCGCGACCAATCTTGCCCTTGCGGATCCAGATATCCAGCATCGCTTCTACGCCGTCTTCTGACATCCCAAAATGGTGAGCCAATGATGAACGGCTAATACGACCCTGTTGTTCAATGTACTGTTTTAGCTGCTGTAAAATCATAATTCGGTTACCAGTGTTTGTGCTTGTTTGCGGCCTTGCTGCTTAAATATCACGATCAAGCCACCATTGAGCAGAACAAAAAAGCCTATCCACAACATGCTGGTGACAGGGTGATCCATGAAATGGGCCACCTGATACCACAAAGTGGCAAACGTATACGCCAACAACATGGTCCAACCGGCAATAAATGCCGCAAACTTCTGACCAAACTCACGGACATACGCCCCCATCGCCGCCGCACACGGTGTATACAGCAAGATGAAGATCAAGTAGGCCATCGCCGCCGCAGAACTCACAAAGTGGGCCTGAATATTCCCAAACAGTGAAGCATCAACCGCTTGCTCTTCCGCCGCAGTATCTAAGTTCTCTAGCTCCCCGACAGTGATGCCGAGCGGATCTGAGTAGCTGATATCTGCCAAGTTCGCGCCGATTGAGCTCACCGCTTCTTGCAAGCTCGCCATCAGATCATATTCTCCGCCATCTTCCTCTTCTGCTGGTGCGTACAAGCTATTCAAGGTGCCCACGACGGCTTCTTTGGCAAAGATACCGGTAATGATACCAACCGTGGCTGGCCAATTATCGGCATTCACACCGATTGGGGCTAATGCAGGTGTCACCACCTGCGCCGCTTTCGACAAGACGGAGTTGGCACTGTCTTCGTTACCAAAAGAGCCATCGGTGCCCAGTGAGTTGAAGAAGCTCAATATGGCCACCACCACCACAATCGTTTTACCGGCCCCTAACACGAATCGCTTCAGCTTCTGCCACGTTTTGATCCCCACGTTACGCATCGTCGGCAATTCATAATCTGGCAGTTCCATGATGAAACTGTCGCTGCTGCCCGGATAAAGCGTATGACGTAAGATCAAACCGGTCATCACCGCGGCGGCAATACCCAGTAGGTACAGGCCAAACACCACATTCTGGCCGCTTTCAGGGAAAAATGCCGCGGCAAACAACGCATACACAGGCAGACGGGCACCGCATGACATAAACGGTGCCATGGCGGCCGCAAGCTTACGCTCACGCTCTTGTTCTAGCGTACGCGTGGCCATGATAGCGGGTACGTTACAGCCAAAGCCCAGTACCAATGGGACAAACGCTTTGCCGGGTAGACCGATCTTTTGCATCACTTTATCGAGCACGAACGCAGCACGCGCCATGTAGCCCGAGCTTTCAAGCATCGCCAAGAACAAATACAGGCAAGCAATCACGGGAATAAAGGTGGCAACGGTCTGAATACCGCCACCAATACCATCAGCTAACACGGTCACCAACCAGATAGGCAGGTGGCCATCCATCAAGTAGTGCCCACCATCCACCAAGATCGCACCGACACTGATATCAAAGAAATCAATGAATGCGCTACCAATGTTGATGGAGAACATGAACATCAGGTACATCACAACAAAAAAGAAGGGAATACCAAAAGCACGGTGTAATAATACCTGATCAATTTTATCGCTTAGGCTACGGCTTAACTTGCCTTCTTGGCGACGTACTTTCTGACACAGCGCATGCAGGTAACTGTAACGTACATCCGCCACTTGAATATCCGGGTCTACCTGAGTCATCAGCTGATTGCGAACGTCGCAAGCTCTGGTTTGATCCACATCTGACAAGGTGCGAATAACTAACGTGTCATTTTCTAAAATGCGCACCGCTTGCGCACGCGCCTTCAAATCGTTATCGCTCACCAATGGCTCAAGTTGTGTGATCGCTTGCTCAAATGCATCACCGTAGTCCAAAGACAAGTCATGCACGGCAATGCCCTGCGCCAACATTTTATGCAGGTGGGATTTAAAGGCTTCTACTTGCTTCAAGTTATGGGTGGACAAGGTCATCACGGGGCAACCCAGTGCTTTTTCCAGTCCTTTAACATCCAACACCTGACGTTGGCGATCCAGTACGTCCATCTTGTTCAGCACGACCACCATTGGGCGGCCCAGTTCACGCAGTTGCAGCGTCATGTACAGGCTACGCTCAAGGCAAGAGGCATCCACAACGTTGATGATCACATCCGCAGCCGTCGTTAAAATGGCACGTGATGCAATGGCTTCATCCAAACTGTTCGCATCGTTCGCGCTATCCAGGTTATAAATCCCTGGCAAATCGGTCAGCGCAAAATGATCACCCGCACACTCATAGTGACCGGTTTTCTTCTCAACCGTCACACCTGCCCAGTTACCGACCTGTTGTTTGGCACCGGTCAAGCCATTAAAAAGTGTGGTTTTACCGCTGTTTGGGTTGCCCACCGTTAGGATGTTGTACTGCATTATTTCAACTCCACATCAATGCTATCCGCCAGTGTCTTACGCAACGCAAGATCAACGCCACGTACTCGCACCTGAAGCGGGTCGCCCAATGGCGCGACACGCACAACACTGATAGGTGTATTGGGCAATACACCCATCACCATCAATTTTTTACGCGTTGCAGCCTCGAGACCGGACATGCTGGTCACAACCCCTTCTACACCACATGACATTTCTGACAGTTTCATTCTTAATCGCCACCTTAAATAAGAATAATTAGCATTATCTTTAGCAAGGTTACAGATTGAAACATATTTCACCTTGTTTTAAATCAATTAATAGCCCTCATTAATGGGATCATTGTTTACATTACTGACAATATTCGCATTTGTGTTGCAGGTTGTTGCAGCCGTGTTTCATATCAACATATTTGACAATATTAACGTCAATTAAACGTCTCTCTTACTCAGGGGTGATGAAATATGGCGAGAAATCACAGTGAACTGGCGGCAATTTAATCACCCTCCCCCTCAGATAACGTTAATATAATCACTATCGAATTGAAGAGCATTTCATGCAGTGGACATGCTCGATGATAGACCCCATTCCAATGGTTGGTGGTTCCCCCACTAACCAGCAGCAAGCGAAGGTGCCTTTGGTACCCGTGATATGGTCGAGAGGCCATATCACGTCATTTTTTTTCTCCTCTTTCTCGACCGAATCCCTCAATACAACAAAACACAGCACCGTCTCTGTTGTGCTGACGCCTGTGCACAATCCAACGCCGTGAATACCCTCATCAATTCCCCAAATTCACCACCACGCACTAAGCCTCTAAGCGCGAACGTCACATTCAGAACTCGCTACTCAATACGAGAGACTCGGCACTCAATACACTCACAAACAAAAAAGCCCAGCGGCTAAGGCTGGGCTTTTAAAGCGTGATTCTCTGTCATCACATTTTTATTTTATCGCGTTTACGTCAATAGACCGTTCAGCGTTGTTCGACATCTTGATTGACAAATCCGCTGGCAAACTGCGTAGGGGTTTGTCCCGTATGGGTTTTAAACCTGACACTGAAGTACGATGGGTCGTTAAACCCACAGGCCAAGGCGACATCCGCGACCCTGTCCCCTTGCTTGAGCATTAATGCCGCTTGGGTGAAACGGAACTGGGTCACATAGTCTTTAAAGGCTATCCCAAACTCTTGTTTAAACTTACGTTGTAAACTGCGCTCTGACATGAACAAGGCCTTGGCGGCCGCAGATGTACCAAAGTCTGGATGATGGAAATGCGCTGCCACTAACGCTTTTACACTGTCACGCCAAACCGTATCCACTACCTCTTCCTCTGCCCCCTCTGTTGTACTCTCTTTCAAGCTGTGCAACAAACGACTGACCGCAACAAAGGCTTGACTGGTATCGAGCGGCTTTGTCAGCACTGCATGCGCCCACCCAGCCATTAAGACTTCACCGTGATCGACCTCATTGCCTTCCGTAACCAAGATCAGTCTTGGTTGATAATCGAAAGGCAATTCCTCTGCCAGACGTTGTAACAGCTGTGTTCCGGTTAATCCTGGCAGATGCAGATCCGCAATCAGCATATCGGGCGCATGATCTTGCATAGCGATCAATGCATCATAGCCGTCAGCCACGAAGTGCAGCTGGTAATCGGTATTCAGCAACGAGGACCATGTCTCTTTTTGTGACGTATCGGCACTGGCAATCAATATTTTCAGTTTGGCTTCCGACGCATCCACCGCCTCTAAGGCATTCTCGAGCCCATGAATTTCCGAGCGATAAATAGGCAAGCGAATAATGAACTCACTGCCGACCCCTTGGTAACTGATCACCGAAATGTCGCCGTCGTACAACTCCACCAGCTGTTTAACCGTACTCAACCCCAAGCCAAACCCAGCCTCAGGGCTGAATACCGGCTCTTCCTGATAGTAGCTTTCAAACAAGTGGGCCTTGGTTTCTTCCGTCATCCCGCGTCCCGTGTCACTCACCGAGATGACCAATTGGGATTTCATTTCACGCACATTGACGGTGATCCCGCCTTTATGATCGGTATATTTCAAGGCATTAGAAAGCAAATTCCCCAGCATGATTTCAAGGTGATACGGTGCCAAGAACACGCTGACCTTCGCTGTGCTGTCTTCCAAGCACAGGGCAATTTGTTTTTTCTCCGCTTCGACCTGCCAGCTGATACAGCATGCTTGAATAATGGGCGCGACACGTTGCTCACAGCGTTTATCCGGTTCGATCAACGCCAGCGCATCACACGACAACAGCTGCTCTGCCACATGTAACGAATGCGCAATATTTTTCTCCACCACCTCCAACTGGCTCGTCGGAGGAAGCTTTTCTTTCAATCCCGCCAGCATACCCTGCGCCAAACTCAGCGGCGTACGTAATTCATGCGACAACTGCGCCATCAAATTCTGACGAATTTCCAAAATACGCTGCAACTGCATATTGCTCGCATTAAGCTGTTTTTTCTGCAATTCAATTTTGGCTGTCTTCTGGTATACCGCTTGTTTGAGTTGCTGATTTTGTTCATTGAACGTACGACTTCGCCAGTACAAGGTCGTCAGCACGATGGCACCCAGTACCAATAGCACGCCGCCGATCAAGAACGACGATAAGAACCAAGGACGCTCAACACTGAAGGGATAACGCACCACTTCACCGCCATCAAACAGGCTGTCTTTCACTTCGAGCAAATAATTGCCCGGTGACAGCGGTTCCAATAACAAGAAACGGCTATTAATGGTTGTCCATTCCGTAGGCACATTGCTTTCGTTCACCAATCGGTAATCAAAATGTGGCTGCCCTTTTAGGGCGGTGATATTGAACTCAAAACTTGCCATGGCACCATACGGTAATAACAAAGGTTCACTCGCCAGCCCCCCCAACTGATGCAAAGTATTGTTCACGCGCACTTCGCTCAGCGCTAAGGGGGCGATAGCGGTTTTACTGCTTAATAACGTGCGGGGCTCAATCTGTACCACCCCTTCTCGGCTACTGAATAACAATTTACCGGTATCGTTTCGCTGACACACTTGGTCGGAAAATTCGTTGGGCACCAACCCTTCCGTGTCCGTGAAGTGGCGTCTTGGGTGGGCATTAAAGGATAAATAGCTCAAGCCACTCGTGGTGCTGACCCACACCCCATTATTGTCACCCACAATACAGAAGGGATACGCGCGCCCGCCTAAGAGCGAGATCGGTTGCAACGACAGCGGCGACAAGGTTTGGGAATACTGTAAGCCGTAGTGATGGGCAATCCAAAGTTGGCCCATGCGATCCTCATACAGATCACGCACGCCCCCTTGCGACGAGGTATTATTGACGAGGTATAAGTGGCCCGCTTCAAACTGGTACAAACCATAATCCGTGCCTACCCAGATCTGGTATTCGCTGTCTTCATAGATCACCGTAACGCTTTCATCACCCATCGGATCTTTCAGCCAGTGCTGACCAAACGAGATCCACTCTTGAGTGTCCGGCCAATAGCGGTAAAGTTGCGACCGCATACCCAGCCACAGCGAGCCATAATGATCCACTTTTAAACTGGTAATAGCGTGACTGGCAGAGCCATGCGGTAACGCAAGTGGGCGCCAAGTATGCGTTTTACGCGAATACACCCGCACCGTCTTATCGGCCAGCAACCACAGCTCTTGCTGCCATACACTGATTTTATCAACATGGCCTAACGTCGGTTCGTGGCGTAGGACTTCCATCGACGATGACAACTCGAACAAACCGTTATCCGTCGCCAACCAATAACTGCCGTCACTGGTATACACAACATCATTAATGCGGTGCGCCTTGATTTGATCGACGTCGTTGCCAAATCGCACCCGGTTAAATAATTCCGTCCCTTGAGGAAGGTAACTGATCCCCTCTTCGGTTGAAATCCACAAGCCACCCGCTTTATCACGCTCTAAGTCCAAGATGCGCTGCCCCGGCAACGCATAATCATTGTGCTTGGAGGGCAAAAATTGCTGCTGTTGCTGCGTCTCGAGATCAATAGCAAACAACCCGTGCTTCGATCCGACCCACAAGGTCTTATCCGTTTGTTGTAAGGTCGAGACGGGTAAGTCAAAACGGCCACCAATGAACTCAACGGGCTGGCCATCTCGTCCTTTAAATAATCCATTCAACGAGGCAAACCACAAGGTACCTTGGGTATCGAGAAAGACATCGGTGATATGTTGCTGTGGAAAGTGTTTTTGAAATACTGTTTGATCGGTGGAGGGCAACTCATACAAGCCACTTTGGGCGGCCACGAACACCGAGGGTCCCTCGATGTGTAGTCCTCTGAGTTTCAACGGGTGTTCAAAAGGAATGAAGGCAGGCTGTAAGTCATCTTCCTGCATCTTATACACGCCACGCCGGCTGGCAAACCAAATGGTATCACCTTGACTGGCAACGTATTCCATCGGTATTTGGCTAATGGTCAAACGCAGCAACTCGGTGGTCGCCGGCGCGTAGTAATAGGCCGCGTCGCCCCTTACCAGCCATAACTTCGATCCGGCCATCGCCGCATCTTGCACGTTATCAATGGCATGGCCTTGGCTATCAAGGGCCAGTTTAAGGGTGAGTCCATCGTAAAAATACAATGTGCCCTGCACATCTACAATCCACAAACCGCGTTGCGTATCTTGCAGTATTTTACTGGCAACAACCATCCCTCCCGGTTTCTCAACCGGCAAAGGATAGAACAAAGGACTGGATGCAAAAGCGCGTCCCCCCATCAATAAGAGCAGGAGCGATAATACAATGGAAGCCGTAAACCGTTTAAACATAGCCTTTGAAATACACCACAACCAGAGCAATAAGAATATAGGCTCATTATGCAATATCAGGGCATTGAATATAAGTTGGCATTTATAAAATGAGGCAGGATGCATAAAAAAACGTACCAAAGTACGTTTTACACACAAAATTCAGCATTAAAAATGCTTTTACGTCAGCGATTTACTACAACTTGATGCTCTGATTTTTTGACACGCCGCCATGTTGTTGACGACATGGCGAGTGTCTGGCTAATTAGGCACGCAACGCGATAGCCGCGTTATTGTAAGCACGATACGAAGCGTTGGCCGAGTTGACGTAAAAACTGCGGGTAGCCGTCAGCCCCTTCCTGAATATCCGTGGCCATTGGATCCAACACGCCCACTTTTACGTCGGTGCCGCGTACCACACTGTTGACCACTGCCGGGGTAAACTGTGGCTCACTGAACACACACTGCGCTTGGGCACCTTTCAACGAGGCACGAATGTTAATCAAGGTTTTAGCGCCTGGGCGGCGATCCGGCTCTACCGTAAAGTGGCCTAAGTTGTTCAACTGAAATTGGTCTTCAAAATAGCCGTAACCATCATGGAAGACAAAGTAGCCTTTATCCTTTAGCGGCTTGAGTGACTGCTCAATCTCTGTGACTGCCGATGTGACTTCGCCGTTAAACGCTTTTAGGTTGGCTTGGTACTGCGTCTTGTGGCTCGGATCCAACGCGATCAGTTTTTGCGTGATCACATTGGCGGCTTGCAATGCAGTTTCAGGCCCTAACCATACGTGCGGGTCAATCCCTTCATGGTCGTGACCGTGCGCTTCGTCGCTGTGCTCGTGAGCAGCATGTGCATCTTCATCGTGGTGGTCATGCCCATTATGCGACGCCGTTGCATGCGAATCACCCTGCTCTGACTCACCATAATGGCGAAAATCGATACCCGGCTGGGCAGTCAAGGCAAACGCATTGCTGTGGCCATCAAGAATTTTTGTCAAAAAGCGTTCAAGCTCAGGTCCCACCCAAATCACCAAATCAGCGTCATGCAATTTGCGCGCATCCGACGGGCGTAGCGCATAGTCATGGGGAGATGTCCCGGCAGGTAACAAGGTGTCACTGGTCGTCACATCCTTCGTTAACGCTTGTACGATCATGCTCAAGGGTTTCACCGTTGTCACCACATTGGGCGCGTCGGCTTGCACATAAGAAGAAAATAACAAGCCAAACGAGCTGCAAGTAAGAAGTAAACGGCGCATAATGGATCCCCAAAAAATAGTTCTGAATGACAACAACGCCAAAGATGTTATATTATAACATCTCACTTTGGCAAATTTCGAAAGCAAAGAAACCATGACAACCTTAGTTGAATTACAAGCGGTCACCGTCACATTCGCTGAACGACATGTGCTCGATCAGGTCTCTCTTAAGCTCGAACGCGGGCAAATCACGACCCTGATCGGCCCCAACGGTGCCGGCAAGTCGACCCTTGTCAAAGTCATTACCGGGCTTCATAAGCCTTCCTCCGGCAAAGTGCTACGCCAAAAAGGGCTGCGTATTGGCTATGTGCCACAGAAACTCGCCCTCAATAACTCACTGCCACTCAACGTTGATCGCTTTATGCGCTTGGCGGGGCGCTATACGGCAGAAGCTCGCCTGCAAGCTCTTGAAATGGTGAATGGTAAACACTTGCAGCACAGCAACATGCATTCGCTGTCTGGCGGTGAAATGCAACGCGTGTTGTTAGCCCGCGCCCTGCTGCAAAAACCGGATCTTCTGGTACTGGATGAACCGGTGCAAGGGGTGGATGTGAATGGCCAGTTGGAACTGTACAGCTTAATTCAATCGCTGCGGGATAAGCTCGATTGCGCCATTTTGATGGTTTCCCATGATCTGCATTTGGTGATGGCGAAAACTGACAATGTGATTTGTCTGCAACACCATATTTGCTGTTCTGGTGAACCCGAGATGATTGCTAACCACCCCTCTTACGTGGCGCTGTTTGGTCGTCAGCAAAGTGAGCAACTGGCGCTTTATCATCACCATCACAACCATGAACATGCAATGTCTGGCAGCCCCGTTGGCCCTTGCCAGCATGATCATCACACCGATCACCAACACGAGAAACACGATGCTTGAGTTTTTATTGCCGGCTTTGCTTGCCGGTGTGGGGATCGCCCTGCTCGCGGGACCGTTAGGCTCCTTTGTGGTATGGCGAAAAATGGCATATTTCGGCGATACCCTTTCACACGCCTCGTTACTCGGCATCGCGTTAGGCTTTCTGTTCAATATTAATTTGAATCTGGCGCTGATCATCTGTTGTTTAGCGTTGGCCGTTATTTTGGTGACGCTGCAAAAACAAAAAGTGGTGGCGACCGATACCCTACTCGGTATTTTAGCTCACAGTGCCTTGTCACTCGGCTTAGTGGCCGTCAGCTTCCTCGATAACGTGCGTATCGATTTAATGTCGTACCTGTTTGGTGACTTACTGGCTGTGACAACGCATGATTTGTACTGGATTTATGGCGGGGGTGTGATCGCTATGGCGATGCTCCTTGTCTTGTGGCGTCCGCTGCTTTCGATGACCATCAATGAAGATTTGGCCAAAGTCGAAGGCGTGAATGTGGATCTCATGCGTCTATTATTGATGCTGATGGTCGGCTTAGTGATTGCCGTTGCGATGAAATTCGTCGGGGCACTGATCATTACGTCACTGTTAATCATTCCGGCGGCCACTGCACGCCGTTTTGCGCACAGCCCTGAAGCCATGGCCGTGATGGCTTCTGTGATCGGTACCTTGGCCGTATTTGGTGGCTTGGCGATGTCATGGCATTACGACACCCCCGCGGGCCCGTCAGTGGTCGTCTCGGCGGCAGCCATTTTCATGCTGAGCCAATTTAAACGCTCTGACGCCTGAAGCCTTGAGCCCTTGAGCCCTTGAGCCCTTGAGCCCTTGAGCCCTTGAGCATCAGACTCCGTGACTGAAAAACAAAAACCCGCCATTGGCGGGTTTTTTTATGGTCTTTCACAATCGGTGATAAACGCTCGCTTACCAGCCCGTCACATCACGCAAAGCTTTACCGATATCGGCCAAGCTCTTCACGGTACGCACACCTGCCGCTTCCAATGCCTGGAATTTATCTTCTGCCGTGCCTTTCCCCCCCGAAATGATCGCGCCCGCGTGGCCCATACGTTTACCCGGAGGCGCTGTTACGCCCGCAATGTACGAGACAACCGGCTTAGTAACATGATCTTTGATATACGCAGCCGCTTCTTCTTCTGCGGTACCGCCGATCTCACCGATCATCACGATCGCTTCTGTTTCTGGGTCTTGTTCAAACAACGCCAGAATATCAATGAAGTTAGAGCCCGGGATCGGGTCACCACCGATACCAACACATGTTGACTGGCCAAAGCCTTCATCTGTGGTCTGCTTCACCGCTTCATAGGTCAAGGTACCAGAACGCGAGACGATACCCACTTTACCCGGCTTATGAATATGACCCGGCATGATACCAATCTTACAAGCATCTGGCGTGATCACACCCGGACAGTTTGGCCCAATCATGCGTACGCCCGCTTCGTCTAAACGTACTTTCACGTCGAGCATATCCAGTGTTGGGATCCCTTCGGTGATCGTCACAATCAGCTCAATGCCAGCATCGATCGCTTCAAGAATCGCATCTTTACAGAACGGTGCTGGTACATAGATAACGGTCGCCGTTGCGCCTGTAACTTCAACCGCGTCGCGTACCGTATTAAACACAGGAAGACCAAGGTGCGTGGTGCCGCCTTTGCCCGGCGATACCCCACCAACCATTTGTGTACCATAAGCAATCGCCTGCTCGGAATGGAATGTGCCCTGCCCGCCCGTAAAGCCCTGACAGATCACTTTGGTGTCTTTATTAATGAGTACAGACATTATTTACCCTCCGCAGCAGCAACCACTTTTTCCGCTGCTTCCGTTAGGGAAGTTGCAGCAATAATATTCAGACCACTTTTCGCCAGCGTCTCGGCACCCAGTACGGCATTGTTGCCTTCAAGGCGAACCACGACAGGGACTTCAACACCGACTTCTTCAACCGCACCGATGATGCCTTCCGCAATCAGATCACAGCGAACAATACCGCCGAAAATATTCACCAATACCGCTTTCACATTACTGTCTGACAGAATAATTTTGAATGCTTCTGTAACGCGCTCTTTCGTTGCGCCGCCGCCAACATCCAGGAAGTTTGCCGGTTGACCACCGTGTAGGTTAACAATATCCATCGTTCCCATCGCAAGACCGGCACCGTTGACCATACAACCGATGCTGCCATCTAACGCGACATAGTTCAGCTCCCACTGCGCCGCATGGGCTTCACGCTCATCTTCTTGCGAGGCATCATGCATTTCACGCAGCTTAGGCTGGCGATATAGGGCGTTGGAATCAATGTTGATTTTGCCATCAAGGCAAAGAAGATCGTCGTCGCCGGTTACCACAAGAGGATTAATTTCGAGTAAGGCGAGATCGTAATCGGCAAACATGGTTGCCAATCCGAGGAAAATTTTAGTGAATTGCTTAATTTGGTCGCCTTTCAAACCCAGTTTGAAAGCCAATTCACGACCTTGGTATGGCTGTGGCCCCACCAGCGGATCGATCGCCGCTTTGTGGATCAACTCTGGCGTTTCTTCTGCCACTTTCTCGATTTCCACGCCACCTTCTGTCGAGGCCATGAAAACGATGCGTTGTGTGGCGCGGTCAACAACCGCCCCCAAATACAGCTCGTTGGCAATATTCGAGGCTTCTTCCACCAGAATTTTACTGACCGGTTGGCCATTGGCATCCGTTTGATACGTGACGAGGTTTTTCCCTAGCCATTTTTGGGCAAACGCCTTAATGCCGTCTTTGGTGTCGTGCAGCTCTACCCCGCCCGCTTTACCGCGGCCGCCGGCATGGACCTGACATTTCACGACCCACTTATCACCGCTAATTTTTCCTGCCGCTTCTGCCGCTTCTTGCGGTGTATTACAGGCGTAACCTTCAGGAACAGGTAAACCGTACTCGGCGAACAGCTGTTTCGCTTGGTATTCGTGCAAATTCATATGTTCTATCCATTTTATACCCCAATGGGGCTTGTTATATCCATATGAAATACTCTTGGGTATTTCCTCTTCATGTACTGTTGTTGTACCACCAAGACCGAACGTTGAGCCTGTCCGGCCTTGATGCCATCTTACTGTTGGGCTAACCGACGTGCATGCTTACACGTCCCGTCGATTACACGTCCAGCAGTAGACGGGTTGGATCTTCAAGTAAGTCCTTGATGGTTACTAGGTAACCCACTGACTCACGGCCATCGACCAAACGGTGATCGTAAGACAGCGCAAGATACATCATTGGCAAAATTTCCACTTTGCCGTCTACCGCCATTGGACGATCCTGAATTTTGTGCATCCCAAGGATCGCGGACTGTGGTGGGTTGATGATCGGTGTCGACATCAACGAACCAAAGACACCACCATTGGTAATCGTGAAGTTACCACCGGTCAAATCGTCTACCGTTAGCTTGCCGTCACGCCCTTTAATGGCCAACTCGCGAATGCCTTTTTCAATTTCTGCCAAGCTCAGCTTGTCGCAATCGCGCAGCACGGGTGTCACCAAACCACGCGGTGTTGACACGGCAATGCTCACATCAAAGAAATTGTGATAAACAATGTCATCACCATCAATGGAGGCATTCACTTCCGGGTAACGCTTCAGCGCTTCAACCACGGCTTTCACGTAGAAAGACATAAAGCCAAGACGGATACCGTGGCGCTCTTCAAAAATGTCTTTGTATTGTTTACGAAGGTCCATGATCGGTTTCATATTGACTTCGTTAAACGTCGTCAGCATAGCTGTGCTGTTCTTCGCTTCAAGCAGACGTTCTGCAACACGCTTACGCAAACGGGTCATCGGTACACGTTTTTCGCTACGGTGTGCCAGAGGCGCTTCCACTTTCGCTTCAACCGGTGCAGCCACAGGTGCCGTTGGCGTCGCGCCTTTCACGTACGCTTCCACATCTTCACGGGTAATGCGACCGCCTACCCCTGAACCTTTCACCGCAGACGCTTGAATGCCGTGCTCGCTCAGCAAACGACGTACCGCTGGGCTCAATGCCTCATTGGTTTCTTCACCCAATGCCGCAGTATTGCGTTTGTTCGGGGAGGCTTCCGCTTCCGCCGGCACATCTTGGGTCGGCTCACCCGCGACAGCACCCGCTTTGATTTTGCCAATCAATTGCTTGGTTAAAACCGTGGTGCCTTCCGCTTCAAGAATTGCTTCAAGAATGCCATCTTCCGGTGCGGGTACTTCCAACACCACTTTGTCTGTTTCGATATCAACCAGAACTTCATCACGTGTTACGGCATCGCCTGGCTGCTTGTGCCAAGTCGCTACGGTTGCATCGGCAACGGATTCAGGTAAATCGGGAACCAGAATTTCGATCGTCATATCGGTTTTGTCCTTTTTGTTCCAGTTCTTACTGCGTTATTGTTAATGCGTCTTCTACTAACGCTTTTTGCTGTTTCAGGTGAACCGACATGTAACCTACCGCCGGTGAAGCCGAGGCGGGACGGCCGGCATATTCCAGCTGCGAACCCATTGGCAACGCTGAGCGGAAGTTATGCTGACTGGCGTACCATGCCCCTTGGTTTTGTGGCTCTTCCTGACACCAAATGTAATCGGTGACATGTTGGTAGTCGGCTAACGCCGCTTCTACCTCTTCTTTCGGGAAAGGATACAGCTGCTCAATGCGCACAATCGCCACATCGGTCTGTTCGTTCTTACGGCGCTGCTCGAGCAAGTCGTAGTACACTTTGCCTGAACAGAACACCACGCGTTTCACTTGTTTCGGATCCAATGGGTCAATTTCACCAATGGCGGCCTGGAAATTACCGTTGGCCAAATCGTCCAGGGAAGAGGTACACAGTGGATGACGAAGCAATGATTTCGGTGACATCACCACCAGCGGACGACGCATAGGACGTACCACCTGACGGCGTAGCATGTGATACACCTGCGCCGGTGTCGATGGGATCACAACCTGCATATTCTGCTCTGCGCACAACTGCAAGTAACGCTCAAGACGGGCTGATGAGTGCTCAGGGCCTTGGCCTTCATAGCCGTGCGGCAGCAGCATGGTCAAGCCACACATACGGCCCCACTTCTGCTCACCGGAGCTGATGAACTGGTCGATCACAACCTGTGCCCCATTGGCAAAATCACCAAACTGCGCTTCCCATACGGTTAAACCGCTCGGCTCTGCCGTCGCATAACCGTATTCAAACGCCAATACCGCTTCTTCAGATAATACGGAGTCAAAGACCTGGAAGGTGCCCTGCTTATCATGAAGGTTAGACAGTGGAATGTAAGTGCTGGCATCGCCTTGATTATGCAATACCGCATGGCGGTGGAAGAACGTACCGCGGCCTGAATCTTGACCAGTAATACGAATGCGGTTGCCTTCATCCACCAACGTGGCGTAGGCCAAGGTTTCCGCCATGCCCCAATCGAGCATCTTGTCACCGGCCGACATCGCAAGACGGTCATTATACAATTTCTGTACCCGGCTTTGCAGTTTGTGGCTCTCAGGGAACTGGCACACACGTTGCGCTAGCTCTTGCAAACGCCCCATATCGACTTTGTTCGCCCAATCCACTGTCCAGTCATGCCCCAAGTAAGGGGACCAATCGACAGAATGCAGTTTCATCGGACGCCATTCTTTCACTACGCACTCACCGCGATCAAGGGCATCACGGTATTCGTTGATCAGCGATGTTGCTGTTTCCAACTCAATGGTGCCATTGTCGGTCAGCGCATCGGCGTAAATCTTACGTGGCGTCGGGTGTTTTTTGATTTTCTGGTACATCAACGGTTGCGTCGCGTTCGGCTCATCCGCTTCATTGTGACCATGACGGCGATAACACACCAAATCAATCACCACATCACGCTTAAACGTATTGCGGTATTCCAATGCAATGCGCGTCACAAACGCAACCGCTTCCGGATCATCCGCGTTCACGTGCAGGATCGGTGCCTGAACCATTTTTGCAATGTCAGTACAGTACTGCGTCGAACGGGTATCCGTTGGGTTCGAGGTGGTAAAACCGATTTGGTTGTTCACGACAATACGTACAGTCCCCCCCACACGGTAGCCGCGTGACTGTGACATGTTGAATGTTTCTGCCACCACGCCCTGACCGGCAATCGCCGAGTCCCCATGAATGGTAATAGGCAGTACTTGTGAGCCATCTCGGTCACCCAAGCGATCTTGACGGGCACGTACCGAGCCCACGACAACCGGATTGACAATTTCGAGGTGAGAAGGGTTAAACGCCAGCACCAAGTGCACATCGCCGCCCGGTGTTGCAAAGTCCGCCGAGAAACCTTGGTGGTATTTCACATCCCCGGTTCCCCATGACTCACCATGCTTACCGGCAAACTCATCAAACAAGTCTTGCGGTTTTTTACCCAAGACGTTGACCAGCATGTTCAAACGGCCACGGTGTGCCATGCCCACCACGACTTCACGTACCCCGTTGCTACCCGCGTAACGGATCAGCTCTTTCACCATCGGGATCATGGCATCGCCGCCTTCCAAGGAGAAGCGCTTCGCCCCTGGGAACTTCGCCCCTAGGTAACGCTCAAGCCCCTCGGCCGCGGTCAATTCATCAAGAAACGTCAGCTTTTCTTCTTGGCTGAAGTTGCCTTGGCCCACCACAGACTCAAGCCGCTGCTGTAACCAGCGTTTCTCTTCAGTATTCGTGATGTGCATGTATTCAGCACCGATAGACCCACAATAGGTCTTCTTCAATGCGTCATACAACGCGGACAATTTCATGGTTTCCTGGCCAATGGCAAAGGAACCCACATTGAAGGTTTCATTGAAATCGTCTTCGGTCAGGTTGTGAAACTCAGGAGCGAGATCTGGCACGCGTTCTTGTTGCCATAAACCTAACGGATCTAAATTTGCGTGCTGATGCCCACGGAAACGGTATGCGTTAATCAACTGCAATACCTTAACCTGCTTGGCATCAACATCTGGATCGCTGACGGCAGCACTTAAATAGGTTGTTTCTTTCGCGAGACGTCGGAAATAGTCACGAACGCGCGAGTGAGGCTGCTCTACGGCATCTTCACGCACCACAGGCAAATCACTAAACACGTGACGCCATTCTTCGTCTACTAATTCTGGATCGCTGAGATACAACTCGTAGAGATCCTCTACATAAGTTGCATTGGCGCCAGCTAGGTGTGAAGACTCCATCCAAGTCTTCATAACGCCGTTCTGCATTGTTTTCCCTTAACCACTAGTTATCGCCATTCTTGCCCGAATGAACACCGGACTTAAAGCAGACTCTTCGCATGACGCTACCAAGCCTGCATATCGATAATGCTTTAAATTAGACTGCGCGCTTGAGTAACATCGATTTGATGTGACCGATCGCCTTTGTTGGATTTAGCCCTTTAGGACAAACATTTACACAGTTCATGATGCCATGGCAACGAAAAACACTAAATGCATCGTCCAAATCGGACAAACGCGCATCCGTTGCGGTATCGCGACTATCAATTAGCCAGCGATAGGCCGCCAATAACCCTGCGGGGCCAATAAACTTATCCGGATTCCACCAAAATGACGGGCATGATGTGGAACAACACGCACACATGATGCATTCATACAGGCCATCAAGATGTGCCCGATCTTCTGGTGACTGTAAGTTTTCACGGGCGGGCGGCATGGCGCCGTCGTCAATCAAGAACGGCTTTACTTTCGCGTAATTGGTGTAGAACTGCTCCATGTCGATGATCAAATCACGCACCACCGGCAGACCCGGCAACGGACGGATCACGATGGTTTTCTCACCGGTCAGCGCCGATAACGGCGTGATACAGGCTAACCCATTTTTACCGTTCATATTTATGCCGTCGGAGCCACACACCCCTTCACGGCAAGAACGACGAAACGCCAGACTTGGGTCTTGCTCTTTCAGTAAGATCAAGGCATCCAGCACCATCATGTCGGAACCTTCCGGCACCTCCAGCGTATAACCCTTCATATGGGGCGCGTTATCAACATCAGGGTTGTAACGATAAATAGAAAAACTTAATTTCATGTTGTTGTCCTCCCCTAATAGGTACGCGCTTTTGGCGGAAATGCATCACGATGCACCGGGGCCATGTTTACACCACGCTTCGTCATCGCTTCTGTTTCCGGGTTATAAATGGAATGGCACAACCAATTCGCATCATCACGCTCAGGGAAATCAAAGCGGGCATGGGCACCACGGCTTTCTGTGCGGTAGTTCGCGGCGACAGCCGTTGCAAACGCCGTTTCCATCAAGTTTTCCAGCTCAAGGCATTCAATGCGCTGAGTATTAAATTCAGAAGAGGTATCATCCAAACGGGCGGTTTTAAGGCGGTCGCGGATCACTTTCAGCTCTTCCAAACCCGTCGCCATCGCATCCCCTTCACGGAATACCGAGAAGTTATTCTGCATGCAGGTTTGCAGATCTTTGCGGATCTGTACGGGGTCTTCCCCTTTCTGCGTGTTGTTCCAACGGTTCACACGCGCCAGTGACGCTTCAATATCAGATTCGGTTGCCGGACGCGCTTCGGCTTGAGCCAACAGTGTTTCACCCAAATGCAAACCCGTTGCGCGGCCAAAGACCACTAGATCGAGCAGTGAGTTACCGCCTAATCGGTTAGCGCCATGTACAGAGACCGATGCAATCTCACCACAGGCAAACAAGCCTTGTACTTCCACGTCATCGCCCATCGCATTTTGCTTGATCGCCTGCCCTGACACTTGTGTCGGCACGCCGCCCATCATGTAATGACAGGTCGGGATCACAGGGATCGGCTCTTTCACCGGATCAACGTGCGCAAAGGTACGGGATAATTCACAGATCCCTGGTAGACGAGATTCAAGAACATCTTTACCT
The DNA here is from genome assembly GCF_050337005.1 of Photobacterium japonica. NCBI lineage: Bacteria > Pseudomonadati > Pseudomonadota > Gammaproteobacteria > Vibrionales > Vibrionaceae > Photobacterium > Photobacterium japonica. Next base: position 108,052 of record NZ_JAKJSN010000018.1, read on the forward strand.
AAGTGATCCATTTTCAACTTAAGATGCGGACCCCAAGGGCCATCGCAACCGCGGCCTTCACGGATTTCCACCATCATCGAACGGGCCACCACATCACGGCCAGCCAAGTCTTTGGCATTCGGTGCGTAACGCTCCATAAAGCGCTCACCGTCTTTGTTGAGGAGGTAACCCCCTTCACCGCGGCACCCTTCGGTGACCAGTACCCCTGCTCCCGCAATGCCGGTTGGGTGGAACTGCCACATTTCCATATCTTGCATCGGTACACCCGCACGAAGTGCCATACCGACACCGTCACCGGTATTAATATGGGCATTGGTGGTTGAGGCATAAATACGCCCCGCCCCGCCCGTCGCCAAGATCGTCGCCTTCGATTTGAAGTAACACACCTCACCGGTTTCCATGCACAGTGCGGTACAGCCTAAAATGGCACCGTCTTGGTTCTTCACGAGATCCAGTGCGTACCATTCCGAGAAAATGGTGGTTTTGTGTTTGATGTTCTGCTGATACAAGGTGTGCAGCAAGGCGTGGCCGGTTCGGTCTGCCGCCGCGGCAGTACGCGCCGCTTGCTCACCACCAAATTCTTTGGACTGACCACCAAACGGACGCTGGTAGATAGAACCATTATCAAAACGAGAAAAAGGCAGCCCCATTTTCTCTAGCTCAATCACCGACTTCGGTCCGTTTTTACACATGTATTCAATGGCATCCTGATCACCAATGTAATCAGACCCCTTAACGGTGTCATACATGTGCCATTGCCAGTTATCCGGATGGGAGTTTCCCAACGCCACAGTGATCCCGCCTTGCGCGGAGACCGTGTGAGAACGGGTGGGAAAGACTTTAGACAGCAGCGCACATTTAAGGCCCTGCTCAGAAATTTGCAGTGCGGCACGCATACCTGCGCCACCTGCACCAATCACGACCGCATCAAACTCACGAACTGCAATGCTCATTTACGCACCCCACACAATAAAGAAACCTGACAACAGGTACACAAACAACACCGCAACCACACCAAATTGCAGGCCAGCACGCAGCGCCGCAGGTTTAATGTAATCCGTGAGGACTTGCCACATGCCAATCCAGGCATGGATCAAGACAGACAAGAGCGCTAACAGGGTAAACACCTTGGTGCTTAATTGTCCCCAGAACGCGGTCCATGTGTCGTAAGTCAGCTCCGGCCCAAATGCGAGAAAACCAACCATATAAAGGGTGTATAAAGTGAGTATGATGGCCGTTGCACGGATCAGAATGAAATCATGAATACCGTTACGACCAACGGTAGAAACGTTATTTACCATACCAAGCCTCCTGCAAAGAGAGACAGCACGGCCACAATGGCGAAACTGACTTTCGCACTGGCGATACCGGTTTCCATTTCTTCAAAATATCCCATGTCCATCATCAAATGGCGGATCCCGACGACAATGTGATAAAAGAGCGCGGTCAGGATTCCCCACAGCACAAATTTCACAAAGAAGCTGTCAACAATGCTTTGGGCACTGGCAAAACCTTCAGGAGAGGATAAAGAGACGTTCAGCAGCCATAATAGGATGGCGACGGAAACAAACGTGATCACGCCGGAAACGCGATGGATGATTGACGCTATCGCTGTTAAAGGAAAGCGAATCGTCTGTAGGTCGAGGTTGACGGGTCTTGGCTTATTTACTTTCACGGTGATTGCCCACTCAGCTCCATTTGATGGAAGCAATTTTATAGTTATGACTCTCCGCTTCTTACTCAAGCCGCCCGCTTAACATTTACGCAACACGATGTTGCATATTTGTTTTCCCAAACGTAAAGGCAAGCGCTTTTCTTCACGTACTCAATGAGGGAGGAACGTCGTGTAATTGCATCAGGCATCAGCAGAATCAGAGACCTAACGCGAGTATACGCCCCGTAACATTCAAATACAAACGCCGTTACATGACCGCAAACACGCTTTTAGAAATTTATACTTTTTAATTCAAAGTTATTAACAAGCGCACAATTGAGAGTACAAAAATTGACATTTTCAGCAGCCAGCGGTACAACAATCATACATCCGCCTTGGATTAGGATTATAAAAATACAAAGGAGATTGTTATGGCAGACAAGAAAGCGACTCTTCACATTGAAGGGGAAGCACCCGTCGAACTGCCGATTATCGGGGGCACTGAAGGGCCAGAAGTAATTGATGTACGCCAACTTGGTGCTAACGGTTACTTTACTTTTGACCCTGGTTTTCTAGCCACTGCATCATGTGAATCTCAAATTACCTACATTGATGGCGATAAAGGTATTCTGCTTCACCGCGGCTACCCGATTGACCAACTGGCCAATAACGCAGATTACCTCGAAGTCTGTTATATCTTGCTGTACGGCGAAGTGCCTACCCGTGAGCAATATGAAACATTCCGCACAACTGTTACACGTCACACTATGGTGCATGAGCAAATTTCCAGCTTCTTCCATGGCTTCCGCCGTGATGCTCACCCAATGGCTGTTATGTGTGGGGTGGTCGGTGCACTAGCGGCCTTCTACCACGACTCACTGGATATCAATAATGATACCCACCGTGAGATCACGGCATTCCGTTTGTTGTCAAAAATGCCGACCTTGGCGGCGATGTGTTACAAGTACTCGATCGGTCAGCCTTTCATTTTCCCAAGAAATGATTTGGATTATGCTGAGAACTTCCTGCACATGATGTTTGCAACACCGTGTGAAGAGTACGAAGTCAGTCCTGTGGTTGCGCGCGCAATGGATAAGATCTTTACCCTGCATGCGGATCATGAACAAAACGCGTCAACATCAACCGTGCGGCTTGCGGGCTCTTCGGGTGCCAACCCATTTGCCTGTATTGCGGCGGGTATTGCCTCACTATGGGGTCCGGCACACGGTGGCGCCAATGAAGCTTGCTTGAAAATGCTTGAAGAGATCGGCAGTGTGGATGCGATCCCTGAGTTTGTTGAGCGCGCGAAAGACAAAGATGATCCTTTCCGCTTAATGGGCTTTGGTCACCGCGTGTACAAGAACTACGATCCACGTGCAACCGTGATGCGTGAAGCCTGTCATGACGTTCTAAATGAGCTGAACATTCAAGATCCATTGTTGGATGTGGCGATGGAGCTTGAGCGAATTGCGCTGTCGGATGAGTACTTCATTGAGAAGAAACTGTACCCGAACGTGGACTTCTACTCTGGCATCATTTTGAAAGCGATCGGTATTCCTGTTTCTATGTTCACCGTGATCTTCGCCATGTCGCGTACTATTGGTTGGATTGCACACTGGAACGAAATGCATGCAGATCCGGCCAACCGTATCGGCCGTCCGCGTCAGCTTTACACCGGTCACTCGCAACGTGAGTTCAGCCCGCTACATGAACGCGAATAATAGCGTGAAGTAATAGGTTAACACCTTGCATATAATACAAAGGGCCCCTCGGGCCCTTTTGTTTACGATCTGTTTTTTGCTCTCTTGCCGCTCACGCACCTCGGCGACCGAACCTTGATAACCCAAAATATCGACGATCAACGCCCGTTCACCCTGTCAGCACATGACAAACGCAAAACAAGAGTAAGAGTGAGCCACCTTACACCGGATTATCAATATCAATAAAGGTCACATCAAAGCCATGTTGCTGAGCAAGATGCTCCCCCAGTGCCTTAATACCGTAACGCTCGGTAGCGTGATGGCCAGCACTGAAGTAATGGATCCCCAACTCACGGGCGGTGTGCACGGTACGCTCTGAAATCTCACCCGAAATGAACGCATCCAACCCTTTTTGCGCCGCCAGTTCAATGAAGTCTTGCCCGCCACCGGTACACCATCCGACGGTTTTGATTTCCGTAGGCGCATTGTCACCAATGTGCAACGGCTCACGTTGTAGTGTCATCGCAATACGCGCGGCAAAGTCTGTTCCACTCATCGGTTGCGCCAATTGGCCGTAAATCGCGACGGAATTGCTCTTACCCGGTTCTAGGCCACCCAATACTTCCAGCCCTAACAGCTGCGCCAGCATGGCATTATTGCCCAGTGTCGGGTGTACATCCAACGGCAAATGGTAGGCGTACAGGTTAATGCCATTTTCAATCAATGCCTTAATACGACGAAACTTCATGCCACGAATTTCGGCTGGCTCACCTTTCCAGAAGAAACCGTGATGCACCAAAAGTGCATCCGCCTTTTCTTCAATCGCACGTTCAATCAACGCTTGGCAAGCCGTCACGCCAGTGATGATTTTTTTCACCTCGGTCTTGCCTTCCACTTGCAAGCCGTTCGGGCAGTAATCGTTGATCAAATGTGGACTCAGAATGTCATTGAGCACCGATTCCAATTGAATATTATTCATGTCTTTTTCCTTCTCGCGGGATCCATCTATTCTAACGTGAAAACCACAGGATAAAAGCCACAAAGCGGTGGGTTTTCATTGATGATCACACCGCATTTGAGCGATGCGACGCTGCACGCATACCGCGCAGCCTGTTACAATTAGTCCTCTCGGCCTTACTGTAGACGCATAGCCCGCACACAAAATCGAAATGGACAACATGGATGAAAAATCAGGTGACACCGTGATTCAAACGCCGTCACACATGGCATTACCGCCTTGTCTGCGCACATACTTTGACGCGGTATTAACGCTGCCCCCCTTGCTGGCGGGCTCCTCTCTGATTGCCGATAAAGCATGGTTGGATGCCTTTCGTCAACGTGCTGTCTTGCCACTCAGTTTGCGCTATGAAGGCAATACGCGACTGGGGTTTTTCTATCAATGGTTATGGGCGCAGTTGATCCACCATCATCCTGACTATGATCTGGTGGCAGAAGAGATCCAATTGCATGTTGACGGAAAAACCCTCGGTGCCATTGATTTTCTGGTCGCAAACCGCCGAAGCGGCGAGTTAGAACACTGGGAAGTGGCGATCAAGTTTTATCTGGCGTGGGAGAAAAGTTGGCCGGGTCCCAATGCAAAAGACAACTTGGACAAAAAAGCCCACCGTATGCAGAGTCATCAGTTGCAGTTGTCAGAGACACCGGCTTATCACCAACAATGCACCTCCCGCTTTGGTCAGCCGACGGTGAAACGCTTGATCATGCAGGGGCGATTATTTGAACCCATTCATGGTGACGGWACTGGATCCGCCATCGCGACGAACCCCACCGCCTATCGCGGTCACTGGTGTTACGCCGCCGACAGCACAGAAC